>JBBSRE010000023.1:0-16269 GCA_038243365.1 Burkholderiales bacterium
GCTGCCACTCCCAAGGTGCTGATCAAGGCGATCAGCACCACGCTCAGCGTCAAACGGGTGCGCAGACTCAAACCAGGTAAGCGTGGGAATGCCGCCATGCAGGGACAGTGATTGTCAGTGGCTCGCCAATGGCAGCACTCAGAAAAGCTCCACGTCGTCGTTGCTGACTTTGGCTGCTACCTCACCCGCGCGCATGAGTTCGTCGTAGTAGCAGACACGGTTGCGGCCATGTTCCTTGGCATAGTAGAGCGCCTGGTCGGCTTGGCCCAAAATCTCCACCGAGGTGCCGGTGTCCGTGGCGGCAAACCCCAGGCTCACCGTGATCTGGCCGACTTGAGGGAACGGATGGGCTTCCACGGTCGTACGGAATCGATTGAATACCTGGTGCGCCGTTTCCAGCGTTGCGGCACGCAGCAGCACCACGAACTCTTCACCTCCAAAGCGAAAAATTCTGTCCTGGCTGCGGAACGAGCTGCGCAGAATATTGGCCACCAGGATCAGAACCTCGTCTCCGTACAAGTGGCCGAAACGATCATTGACCAGCTTGAAATGGTCGATATCGACCACGGCCAGCCAATGGCGGGCGTCTTCAGGGGGACCATGGCGCTGTTCACCGCTCGCGGCATCGGGTTCAGCGCAGCTGCGCAACGCGTCAGCGTCATGAGTCTGGCGAGCGAAGTGGTCGTCAAAGGTCTTGCGATTGAAGAGGCCAGTCAGCGCGTCTCGCTCGCTGTAGTCCAGCAGACTCTGGTAGTTCTGGTAAACACGGAAAACGCCTTGAATTACCTCGAGCTTGCTTGCGGGGAAGGGCTTGGTTTGCGTGATCTCGAGGCAGCTGGTGACTTTGTCCTCAAGCCACACAGGCAGCCACAAGCGGTATTTGGCGTGATCCACAACAGCTTGTGCGTCGTGCGCGTGCTCCTGCAGGCATTGCGAGAGCTCGGGCATATCAGAAAGCGCCACTTTACCTAAGTCATGCGCTGCGTCCTGAGAGGCTGAAACCCAGCAACCGTCTTCCAGCCACGTGCGCGGACGAACATAAAGATTTCCGTTAATCGCAAAAACTTCGAGCGCCCGCACCTCCAGCGTGCCTGAGAGATCCTGCAAAGTCGAAAGAACTGACACCTCAAGCCGAAGGTGATCACGGTGTCCGGTCATCTCGACCAGGTTTTGCAGAATAGGAGACATCGCCACGTCGTTTCTCGCTCAGCCGCTGGTCGGGCGGGTAAAGACCAAATCCCACACGCCGTGACCTAACTTCAGACCACGCTTTTCAAACTTGGTCAACGGGCGATAGTCGGGCTGCGGTGAATAAGCCGCCGCACTGTTAGCAAGTGCAGGCTCCGCCGACAGTACGTCCAGCATCTGCTCGGCATAGGGTTGCCAGTCGGTTGCACAGTGCAGGTAGCCGCCGGGAGCAATACGCGACGCCAACAATGCCACCAGTGGCGGCTGGATCAGACGTCGCTTGTTGTGCTTGCTTTTGTGCCAAGGGTCTGGAAAGAAAACATGAACGCCAGCCAAGCTGGCGGGTGCGACCATGTGTTCCAGAACTTCCACCGCATCGTGCTGCACGATGCGTATGTTGCTCTGGCCCTCCTCGGCGACGCGCTTGAGCAACGCCCCCACACCCGGCTGGTGCACTTCGCAACACAGAAAATTGTCTTGGGGCCGTACCGAAGCAATGTGCGCAGTGGCTTCGCCCATGCCAAAGCCGATCTCCAGAACTAAAGGCGCTGAACGACCGAAAAGCGTCGTGGCGTTAATCCACTGTTGTTGGAAAGGCACCAGCAACCGTGGCCCCAGTAGCTCGACGGCTTTGGCCTGCCCGACAGTGGTACGGCCTGCACGTCGGACAAAACTGCGGATGGTGCGGGGATGGGCGACACCCTCGGGCGATGTGCCGGTCAAAGGAGGGCTGGAAGTCGGGTTGGAAGTCACTGCGCGCGATTGTAGAGAGACTGCCATGCCGCCCTCCAGTGTTCCAGTGCTTGGGGTATCGAGACTTTCCCTGATGCTGGCGGCAGACCGAGCACGGCGGCAGCTTGCTCAAGCGCCTCCAATGCTTGCCCGGCGGACGAAGTTTGCACGGCGGCGGCGCCATGTTGTTTGGAGAGTTTGGCGCCGCCCGGCGCCAGAACCAGCGGCGTATGAAGGTACGAGGGTGGTGAAGCGCCCAAGGCTGCCTGCAGCAACAACTGGCGCGGGGTGTTGTCGGCCAGATCGACTCCACGCACTACATCGGTGATGCCTTGTGCTGCGTCGTCCACGACAACGGCCAGCTGGTAGGCCCAATCACCATCGGCCCGTTTCAAAACAAAATCTCCACCGTCGACCGGCAATTTCTGTCCTTGACAGCCCAGGCGCCGGTCGTGCCAGGTGAGTTGTCCATTCGCTATCAAAAAAGGAGCGATCCTCGCTTGCTCCGTAAGCGCTGGAGCCACATGAGACGCATATTTTTCGCATGCAAAGCGCCAGGCCCGTGGAGCGCGCCCTGCGAGGCCCGCCCGGCAGGTTCCGGGGTAGGGCAGAGGTTGGTGCGGTGGTGCGCTTCGGCCTGCCTGTGCGTGGGCCGCAGCTATATCGCTGCGGGAACACGCACAGGGGTAAGCAAGTTCGGCATCGATCAGGCGTTGCAGGGCCTTCTGATAGGCGGCGCTGCGTTGAGATTGCCACCAAGGGGCCTCATCGCTGTGCAACCCGACGTCGGAGAGTTGCTGCAGTATGCGGTGGCCGGCCTCGCTACTGCATCGTGCGGTGTCGACGTCTTCCATGCGTACCAGCCAGCGCCCGCCGTGCGCGCGCGCATCCAGCCAGCTGGCAAGGGCCGCCACCATCGAGCCGGCGTGCAAGGGCCCCGTAGGAGACGGAGCGAAGCGGCCCACATAGTTCACGGCGCCGCTTGCAGCATGTGTCAGGCCGCCGCGAGTGCAAGCTCCAGCCCGGAGATGAAAGCGTCCTCAACGCGATGGCCGAGGCACCAATCACCGCACAGTCCCAGCGATTCGTCGGCGTTCCAGACATGGCTGAAGCCCAGTGGCTCATGCGTTTGCGCCTGTTCCCAACACACGGTGTGCGCATAGTCCGGCTGCGCACGCACGCCTGTGATTTCGGAAAACGCCTTGAGCAGCTTGCCTTTGACGCGCTCTGCGTCGTCTTTTAAATGTTCGCGCGACCACTGCGGGCTGGCCTGCACAGTCCAGCGCTCCACGCCCATTCGCCGCGGCTTGGACGATTCGCGCGCCAGCCATGCCACCCGATGGTGCGTGCTGCGCGCAGCGTTCCATTGCGGACCGAGGGTCGTCAGGCCGGGCCGCACCGCTTGGGGAAACGCCAGGAAAAGCGTCCAGCAAGGTGCGGTGCGCACATCCGCCACTGCAGCGGCAAGCCCGGCATCCAGCGCGCTGGCACGCAGCAGCGCTGCTGCGTGTTCCGCTGGCTGCGCCAGCATCACGGCATCGAAGCCCGCGTGAACCTGGCTTGCGCCGTCCGCGGCCGAGGTCTTGACCTGCCAGCCAGTCGAGCGCAGCGCATCTCGTTCGATGCGGGTCACGCGCGTACCGGTATACAGACGTGCGGCCTGAGCCAACGGGTCAGCCCAGGTGGTTACCAGGCTTTCCATGCCAGGGCAAGCCACCCAGTGGGGTTCGGGCGGGGGAGAACTGGCGGCTGCTACGCGGCCTGCAGCATCAAGAATGCGAACCGCATTGGCACTCCACGGTCGGACCATGCCGGGCACGGTATCGAGCGCCTGCTGAAACCGGCTGTCGCGAATGGTGAAATATTGGGCCCCGGCGTCGAAGCTGCCGAATGGCGTCTCGAGCGTGGCCATCCGGCCGCCGGGGCGCTGCGTTTTTTCAAACACAGTGACGTCGTGGCCTGCCTGAAGCAGGGTGCGTGCACAGACCACACCGGCCATGCCCGCGCCAACGATGGCGAAGCGACGCTTTTGTCGGGACGAATCATCCGGGCCAATCGGTCCGGAGCGCGAATCGGAAGAGGAACGAGAGCGCATGCGGTTCTTTCAGGGCGTGGAGATGAACTGCACTCTAACGCAGCCGAGAGGCGCCTTCGGCGCCAAAGTACTGCTGGTTTTCCAGTGGAACGGACTGGCGAGGAACGGTTGTGCCCTTTCGGGCAACCGGAGAATCGCGCGCTTGGTGGAAGGCCGAGCGGCGGCGCGGGTGCTTACTGAGCGCGCTGAAGAAGCGCCTCTTCCACCTTGCCGGCAAGCTGTGAAATGGCAAGACCGGCCGGGCATCCTGGCGCATGCTGTAGCAGCAATTGGCGACGCATCACCGTTTCACGCACCGTAGGGTCAGCCGGAATGTCGCCCATGTGCAGAAGCCGCAGCGGCTTACCAGATTCGGTGTTGACGAAACGCTCAACCACTTGCTGCAACTGACTGGTGATCGCGCGACCATCGCCGGGCCGAGCCGTTTGGTTAACGACGATGCGGACATGCTGGCGCTTTTGCTGCATCGCCAGTACTTTGATGGCGGCATAAGCGTCGGTGAGCGACGTCGGTTCAGGCGTCGCCACGATCAACACTTCAGACGCCAATGAAATCGAGAACAGCACCACATCCGAAATGCCAGCGCCGGTGTCCAACAAAATGACATCAAAACGAGGCGTCAATGCCTGGACGACGTTCAAGAATTGGTTGCGAACCTCAGGCGTGAGACGCGAATATTCGACCATGCCAGAACCCGCCAGCACCACGGAAAAGCCGCCCGGTGCCAAGATGATCGCTTCGTCCAGCGTGGCCTTGCCGGTGAACACGTCGTGCAGCGTGATCTTGGGGTGCAGGTTGAGCACGACGTCAAGATTCGCGAGGCCCAGGTCGGCGTCCAGCACCAGTACACGTTGGCCGCGCCGGGTCAGCGCTGCTGCCAGATTGGCTGATACGAAGGTTTTGCCAACGCCGCCTTTGCCGCTGGTGACGGCAATGATCCGGGCTCCGGCTGGCTTAGCCGCTTCGCGCGCGCCGATCGCACGGTCTGGGGCAGGGCGGGGTGGGGACTGAGCGTCGCTCATTCTTGGGCTTTCAATTGGCGCTTTCATTGTCGCCGGTCGGGGGCAGATCACCCCACTGGGAGGGCGTGTACAGCGGAGCGAACAGCAGGTTTTTTTCTTCGGCGCTCACTGTGCTGTCGGGTTGCACCTCAAGACACACGCGGTTACGTCCTTCGGACTTGGCGCGGTAAAGCTGCTGGTCGGCCCGGTTGATCCAGAGCGCAGAGGTTGAGCGTATCCACTGCAGCGCAAACGCTCCGCCAACGCTGACAGTGACGCGCAAGTGGGTCCGCGGATTGATCTCGATGGAAGTTGCAGCGATGACGCGGCGAATGCGTTCCGCCACCGCGCGCCCGAACTCTGCCTGGCAGGCAGGTAGCACGATGGCAAATTCTTCACCTCCATAGCGCGTGAGCGTGTCCATTGGCCGGACACACCGTTCAAGCGCTTCGGCGACCGTTTTCAGTACTTTGTCACCAGCCACATGACCATAGGTGTCATTCACGCGTTTGAAATGATCGATGTCCAGCATGAGCAGCAGCGCCGCCTCCCCTGAGCGGGCGACTCTGTCGACTTCGCGCTCTAGCGTGGCTGAAAAATGGCGCCTGTTTCCCAAGCCCGTAAGCGGGTCGCGCAGAGAAAGTTCGCACAGCGCGTCTACTACAGACTGCAAATATTCCTGCGGTGCCTGGTCTGCCGCGGGCGGCGCGAACGTCTGACCGGTCGACTGCTCGATCAGCGCGCGCGCGGCGTCCAGACGCAGGTCGCGCAGGTCAATGTGAGCGGTGGTTTCAAGAGTGGGCACAGGTGCGAAGCAATGGCTCGCGGCAGTGTAACGCGCGATGCCCTCAGGGCATCGGTTCACTTGTGCGTGTCGTCGCGTCGCCCGTAGCCACCTCTGCGTGCAGCTTGCGCAAGGCCAGCACCGCCTGGTGCTCGGTGCGATAAGTATGTGCATTGGGGCTGGGCAACACGCCCGCGCGCTCCAGAGCCTGCTCCACTGGCAGCTTGAGCCCGCTGATGTGCAGACGCGCTCCATGATCCCAGACCAAGGTCGTGAGACGCGCCAGGGTCTCCACACCGGTCACATCGATGCGATTGATGGGCTGGGCAAACAGGCATACGTCCTGGATGCCTGGGTTGTCGTGCAAGCGGGTGGCCAACGCCTGCTCTATGCTGCGCGCCGAAGCGAAATCAAGCTCCGCGTCTATGCGCAGCGCCAGTACATCAGGTGCCAGGAGGGGCAACGTCCACAAATGGCGGTCTCTCAGGCTGCCGTCCGGATGTTCGCCCACCTCGATGATCCGCGGATGCAGGCGCTGGTAGAGGAAATGAACCAGATTCACGAGCACTCCTGCGAGCACACCCCAATACAAGCGAGGCGCAGTGGCCAGCGTGAGCGCGAAGGTCGCGATTCCGATCAGCGCCTCGGCGCGGGACACCCGCCAGAGTTGGGCAGCCAGTCTGGGCTGCAGCAGCCCGGTCACAGCCGACACTACGACAGCGGCCAGTACGGATTGCGGCACGTGATACAGCGCTGGGGTCAGCCACAGCAGGGCGATCAGCACGATGGCTGTGGCGAACAGTGTGGCCCAGCCGCTTTTGGCACCGGCATACAGGTTGATCGCCGAACGCGAGAACGATGCGCTGGTGGGAAACGCACCCGACAAGCCCGAGCCAATCTTGGCCATCCCGTGAGCAATGAGGTCCTGGTTTTCGTCCCAGCGCGTACCGCCCTGGCGGTGATCGATCTTGGCGCTGGAGGCCGTCTCCAGGAAGCTCACCAGCGTCACGACCAGAACCGGCAATACCAGCTCTGAAGCCACCGGCAAGCTCAGGGCACCCGGCCAAACCAGGTGCGGGAGCCCGCCCGGGACCGCTCCGACCACTGCACCGCCGTGGTCAGCATAGCCAAGCGCCGCGCTGATCGCCGCTGCAGCCGCCATGATGACCACCACCGAAGGAAAGCGAGGCCAGCGCTTCTTGGTGAACCACAACAGGCCAAAGGTGCTCAAGCCAAAAGCAGCACCAGCCGCATGCGGACTCGCGTGTGGAGCCATGCGCAGCACATCGAGCAGACTGCCATTTGCTCCGAGCAGGGCAGGCAATTGCGATAAAACGATCAGCACGGCCGCCGCCTGGGTGAAGCCGCTCAAAACCGGCGAAGTGACTACCTGCATGATCCAGCCGAACCGAGCGGCGCCCATGGCAATCTGTAGCGCGCCCGACATCACGGCCATCCAGGCCGCCATCGTTATCCACTGAAGGCTACCGGGCTCGGCCAAGCCAGAGAGCGAAGCGGCCACCAGAAGACTGGTAAGAGCGGTGGGGCCAATCCCCAGCCGCGTGGACGAGCTCCACAGCACGGCAATCAAGGCCGGCGCCAGCGATGCATAGATGCCGGTCACCAGCGGCATGCCTGCCAAAGCTGCATACGCAATTCCTTGCGGAACCAGCATCAGACCGACAGTCATGCCAGCGGTCAACTCGCCGGCCAGCAACTTCCCGGTAGGCCGGGGCCATGCCAGAAAGGGGAACCACCGCGACAGAGAGGCCTTGTTCATACGCGCGATTGTCACCAAACCGGAAAGTGCATTGCGCTATTCGGTCCTACAGTGGTCGCGCGGTCGTCCGACCGGTGCGTCTCACACACGAACCTACAGTACGCGGCACCATGTTTTTCACAGGACCGACACCATGAACTCGATCAAATTTCAAGCAGCGTCTTTCGCCCGAGCTTCCGCCATCGTTACCGTGACGGCGCTTTCCATGGGTCTGGCAGCCTGCGACAAGGCGCAGGAGTCACCTACGGTGGGCCAGCGAATCGATTCGGCGATCCAAAAAACCGACCAGGCTGCGACCGACGCCCGAATCAAGGCAGAGCAAGCGCTGCAGACCAATGAAATCAACCTCGACGCAAGAACAGCCAACGCGAGCGCTAGCGTGAAAGAGGCCGCCAATTCGGCCTCTGATTTCGCGGCGGACGCCGCGATCACTGCCAAAGTGTCTGCCGAGCTTGCCAAGGACTCAGAGCTGAGCGCGATCAAGATCGACGTTGATACCCAGGCGGGTGCTGTGCGGCTTTCCGGCCCCGCGCCTACGCAGGCCGCCAAGGAACGTGCCTCCACGCTGGCGCAAAGTGTTGAGGGCGTGCTGTCTGTCGACAATGCGTTGGTCGTTAGCAAAGGCTGAACCTGGTAGCACATGCCCATGTGGCCTGTGGCCAAGGACTGTATGACCGTGTGACCACGACAGCACGAGAGCACGGCAGCAGTGGATGGCCCACCGGCCGCCACCTGCTGTTCCTTTCGCTGTAGTTCGTTGATCTACGATGCGCTCATGACTTCTCCTGCGCACTCCTTGATCACCGACCTCATTCACCATTCTTACAAGCCTCCTCCGGGGTTCGAGGCCCCACAGCCCGCGGTTCATAAGGCATCCACGGTCATTTTTCCCAACGTTGCAGCGATGCGATCGCGTGACTGGAAAGACAAGACTGGTTACACCTATGGTCTACACGGCACGCCCACGACGTTCCTTCTTGAAGAGCGGCTTTGTGCGCTCGAAGGAGGCGAACAGTGCCTGTTGGTGCCAAGCGGGTTGGCTGCCATCGCAAATGTCTCACTTGCCTTGTTGCGTAGCGGTGACGAAGTCCTGCTGCCCGATAACGCCTATGGCCCGAACAAGGCGCTGAGCGAATCCTTGCTGACGCAGTACGGCATTCAGCACCGGATGTACCAACCGATGGATTTGGACGACTTAGCTGCCAAGATTTCGCCAGCCACGCGGCTGGTGTGGCTGGAAGCGCCAGGTTCGGTCAGCATGGAGTTTCCTGATCTTGTGGCGCAAGTCCGGCTCTGCCGCGAACGAAAAGTACTCACGGCGCTCGACAACACCTGGGGCGCAGGCCTTGCGTTTCGCCCGTTTGACCTGGATCCCGCCTCAGGCGAACGCTTGTCCGTTGACGTGAGCGCGCATGCGCTTACGAAATATCCCAGTGGCGGAGGCGACGTGTTGATGGGCAGCATCATCACGTGTGACTCGTCCCTGCACATGAAGTTGAAGCTTGCGCACATGCACCTCGGCTTGGGCGTGGGCGCGAACGATGTTGAGGCCATCCTGCGGGCCCTGCCGAGTATTGAACTGCGCTACCGCGCGCACGATCATGCTGCGCGGACGCTGGCACGGTGGCTGTCCGAGCAAGCTCCCGTGGTGCAGGTGCTGCACCCCGCTTTGGAGGGCTCGCCTGGACATGAGCACTGGCAAGCCTTGTGCCGCAATGGCGGGCACGACGGCGAAGGGGCGGCGGCAGGTCTCTTCAGCGTCGTGTTCGATGCTTGCCACGACCAGCATGCGGTGGACGCGTTTTGCGATGCACTGCAGTTGTTCAAACTCGGGTATAGCTGGGGAGGGCCTCTGAGCCTCGTCGTTCCCTACGATATCGGGCGCATGCGCTCGATGTCGCAGGCGCACCTGGCCTCCGGAACGCTGGTTCGCTTCTCCGTTGGGCTGGAAGACATCGCAGATCTGAAAGCCGATCTCGCGCAGGCACTGAAGGTGTTCGACTTGTAGCGCATGAGATCGTCGGGCGTGCTGGCGCGCAGCGGCTGCGGATATCCATGGCCTCTGTCGGCGCCGCACTTGGCTTCTGAAATCCGGAATTTGGAATCTGACGTTACAGTGGCTGCACGTAAACGCTCCAAGCTGTACCGAAGAGGCTCGTCCAAATCAGGCGACTGTAGATGGCAACAGGTCTGAATCGGACTGGCCTCCACGATCGCCATGGCGGCATCGTTGCTCGATACGCCGCTTATGACTCGTACGCCGAATGGTTCTGCCTGCTCACGGTGATAGGTCTATCGAGGAGGAGCGTGCTCTTGAAGATGGCATTCATCACCATGTCCCGTGAAGCCGACACTTGTTCTTCGGCTATCTTCGCGGCGGCATCTCCATCACCCGCTTCCAGTGCCTCCACGAGAGCGTCGTGCTCGTGTTGCATTTCTGCGTTGCGGTTGCGAACGCCAAGGCCGATGTGCATCACCCGGGTAGTTTCATCAAAAATCTGAGTCAGCAAACGCAAGAATCGGCGATTGCCACTCGCTTCGACGATGGCAAGGTGGAATGCACGATTGGAATCCAGGAATCGCAGGGTGCTCTTGACATCACCTGGCAAATAGCCTTGTTGGCACACGGCGTCTATTTTTCTCAGGCGGCTGACGTCAATCTTGCCGGCGGCCAGGCGCGCGCTTGCAGGCTCCAGGACCAACCGAACTTCGTACAGTTCCTGGATATCGCGTGGGGTAATCGAACTGACCACAAAGCTGCGTCGTGGCGACGCCGAAACCAGTCCTTCCTGGCGTAGGCGCGACAACGCGAAGCGTACGGGCGCTTTGCCAACGGCGTATCGGGCGGCAAGGCTGGCTTCTGAAATCGCTTCGCCCGGCTGGATCACACAGGCCAGGATGTCGCTCCTGAGCGCTTCGTAAACCTGATCCGTGATGGAACCGGCGGCATCGCCCGTAAGGCTCTGACTGACCATTGTTTGTACCTTCGTTAAACCTGCTGAAAACCCTGTGCCGTTTGTAGCTTAAAAGCATTGACATGTCAGATCGCTGATGAGACATTGCACTCAACCATTGGGAGGTACTGTTGTGTTTGATTTCGACATAGTTGAGGATCGGCGAGCTTGGTCGTCTAGGAAGTGGCTGCGCTATGACAGCGACGTCATCCCGCTGTGGATTGCAGACACTGACTTCCGAGTTGCGCCGGCCATACAGGCTGCGCTTGCGAAACACGTCGCATATGGGAACTTTGGATACACCTTGCCACCCGCGCAGCTTTCTGCACAACTCGTGCAGGCATACGCTGACCGCTACGATTGGGCGATAGACCCTGACTGGATCGTCTGGCTGCCCGGGTTAGTGCTGGGTATCAACCTCGCCATCAAAACCTGCTGCGCGCCCGGAGAGCGAGCGCTGTCTTTTTCACCTGTCTACCCGCCATTTTTGTCGGCGCCGGCGGAGCAGGGCAGAGGACTGGTGGACGTTCCTCTCAAACCACTCAATGCGGCGGGAACCGATTTTGCTCTTGACTTCGACGCGCTCGAGGCGACGCTCAAGGCCGCGAGCGCTGGGCCTGATGCCGCGCCTGTTCGATTGCTCATGTTGTGCCATCCGCACAATCCGCTTGGCCGGGCGTTGACACGTGCCGAGATGATTCGCCTTGCCGAACTCTGCGAGTGCTATGACTTGTACGTCTGTTCAGACGAAGTGCACTGCGATCTCGTTCTTGACGGACACACGCGGCACGTTCCGTTCGGTGTAGTAGCGCAAGAACGCGGAAGCGGTCTTTTCAACCGCATCATCACGCTGCACGGCCTTGGTAAGACATACAACTTGGCTGGGCTTGGCTTGGCGTGGGCAGTCATTCCAGACGCAGCGCTGCGCGAGCGCTTTTGTGCATCCATGCAGAGATTGGTACCTACCGTCACCTGTTTCGCCTACACCGCCGGCCTAGCAGCCTTGACCGATGCTGAGCCATGGCGCCAAGAATTGCTGGCCACGCTTCGCAACAACCGTGACATGGTGGACAGTGCCTTGGAGCGCATGGGATTTGCTCGGACCTACCCTAAAGTGTCTTATCTCACCTGGATCGACGCGCGGGACCTTGCAGCGCGTGTCGGGAATGCATCTGAGTGGTTTTTGAAGCACGGCGTCGGTATTTCTGACGGTACAGAATTCGGACGGGCAGGTTATCTCCGTCTGAATTTTGCGACCTCGAGCCAGTTGCTCGGAGAAGCGCTCAAGCGCATGGAATTCGCGATGGCGGAATTGAAGTGAAGCCGCACTATGAGGGCTCGGTGGTTGCCTTCTGATTAACTGCAAGTAGGCGACAAACAGTCTGCAGGTCCTCGACACCATGGTCTCACTTGCTCAGGACGGCATGACCAGGTTGTGTGTCACCCATGAGATGGGCTTCGCGCGGGCAGTCGCAGGCCGGGTGATCTTCATGGATGCGGGCGAAATTGTGGAAGAGGCCGACCCGGAAACCTTCTTCTCGAGCCCGAAGAACGAGAGCACCAAGTGCTTTCTTGACCAGATTTTTACGCGCTGAGTTCGGGCTGCGAAGCTCCACCCGCTTCGTGCAGAACCGTTGGCGACGCAGCGAGGCCTGGGGCTGCGCTGGACTCTGTCGCTGCGTGCAGTCCGTGTTCGAAGTGCCTTTGCATGGCCTCGCGCACGCGCTCACCATCGCGTGCGTGCAGCGCCGACACGATGTCGCGGTGCTCGGCGAGCGAGTCCTCAATGCGGCCTTGCTTCAAGAGTGAGTTGTGGCGATTGAGCTTCATGACCTTGCGCAGGTCAGCCACCATTTGATCGCGCCAGCGGTTGTCCGCCAATCTCAGCAACTGCATGTGGAACTGCTCGTTCAGCGCAAAGAAGCGCTCGCGGTCGTTCACCGCAGCTTCGAGTTCGTCGTGCAGATGTTGCATAGCGCGCAATTCTTCCGCAGAGGCGCTTGTAGCCACAACCGCTGCTGCGTCCGATTCAAGCAGACTCAATAGGTGGTACACGTCGCGAAGGTCCTTGTCGGAGACTTCGGTGACATAGGCGCCGCGGCGAACCTTCATGGTCACCAGGCCTTCTGCCGCCAGCACCTTCAGGGCTTCGCGCAAGGGGGTGCGGCTAATACCGAATTCCTGCGCCATGCGCAGTTCATCTATCCAGCTTCCCGGCTCGAGGTCACGGCTGAAAATGCGTTGCCGCAAAGCTTCCGCCACCTCTTGGTAGAGCGCGCGTGGGGTCAGTGTGTGCCCGGACATCTGCCAATTGTATGCGCAATGAAAATATTTTGAATCAATAATTATGGAGTGAGGTAAACTGGCCGAAATTGACGGTCTACGGCCCGCGCAAGGCGCGCCTGACAGATCCGCGGCGCATAGCCTGGCCCTATCCGGAGTATTTCGCATGAGTTCCCCCATCCTGCCGCGACATTCACTGTTCCCGTCTTCCGACCTGGATGACTGGAACAAAGCCGCTTCCAAGTCTGCGCCAGGCGGCGATCCTGAAGCACTCAACTGGACCACCCCCGACGGCATCGTCGTCAAGCCGCTGTACACAGCCGCGGATACCGCAGATCTTCCCTACGCCAACACCTTACCTGGCTTCGAGCCCTATTTGCGCGGCCCGCAAGCCACCATGTATGCAGTGCGGCCGTGGACGATACGGCAGTACGCTGGTTTTTCGACAGCCGAAGAATCCAACGCCTTTTACCGCAAGGCCTTGGCTGCCGGAGGGCAGGGCGTGTCGGTCGCTTTTGATCTGGCTACACACCGCGGCTATGACAGCGACCACCCGCGCGTGACGGGTGACGTCGGAAAAGCCGGGGTAGCGATCGATTCGGTCGAAGACATGAAGATCCTGTTCGACCAGATCCCACTTGACAAGGTGAGCGTCTCGATGACGATGAACGGCGCCGTGTTGCCCGTGCTGGCAGGTTACATCGTGGCGGCAGAGGAGCAGGGAGTCGCTCAGGATCAACTGAGTGGAACCATTCAGAACGACATTCTGAAAGAGTTCATGGTGCGCAACACCTACATTTACCCGCCCAAACCGAGCATGCGCATCATCGGCGACATCATTGGCTACACGGCGAGCCACATGCCCAAGTTCAACTCGATTTCGATTTCCGGGTACCACATGCAGGAAGCTGGTGCGAATCAGTCGCTCGAGCTCGCCTTTACGTTGGCCGATGGCAAAGAGTACGTGAAGACCGCCATCGCCACGGGTCTCGATGTGGACCAGTTTGCGCCGCGCCTGTCGTTCTTCTGGGCGATTGGCATGAACTTCTACCTGGAAGTGGCCAAGATGCGCGCCGCGCGTCTGCTGTGGTGCCGCATCATGAAAGAAACCGGCGCGAAGAACCCCAAGAGCCTGATGCTGCGCACCCACTGCCAGACCAGCGGCTGGTCGCTCACCGAACAAGACCCGTACAACAACATTGTGCGCACCACCATTGAGGCCATGGCCGCAGTGTTTGGCGGCACGCAGAGTCTTCACACCAACGCGCTCGATGAAGCCATTGCGCTGCCGACGGAATTCTCCTCGCGCATTGCCCGCAATACCCAACTGATCATCCAGGAAGAGACGCACATCACCAACGTGGTCGACCCGTGGGCGGGCAGCTACATGATGGAAAAACTCACCCAGGACATGGCGGATGCCGCCTGGACCATCATCGAAGAAGTCGAGGCCATGGGCGGCATGACGCAGGCGGTAGACAGCGGCTGGGCCAAGCTGAAAATTGAAGCGGCTGCCGCCGAGAAGCAGGCCAACATCGACTCGGGAAGGGACGTGATCGTTGGCGTCAACAAGTACAAGCTGGCCAAGGAAGACCCGGTCGATATCCTGCAGATCGACAATGTGAAGGTGCGCGACGGTCAAATCGCCCGCCTGACAAACATTAGGGAGAAACGGGATGCAGGGCAGGTGCAGCAAGCGCTGGATGCTCTCACTTCTGCAGCAGAAAGTGGTGAAGGCAACTTGCTGGAGCTCAGCGTGAACGCCATGCGCGTGCGCGCCACGGTGGGCGAGGTAAGCGACGCGCTTGAGAAGATCTACGGGCGCCACCGCGCCGATACGCAAAAGGTGACCGGTGTGTACGCAGCCGCCTATGACTCGGCCGAAGGCTGGGACAAACTGAAAGAAGAGATCAACGCGTTTGCCGAACAGGAAGGTCGCCGCCCGCGCGTGATGATCGCCAAACTGGGCCAGGATGGCCACGACCGCGGTGCCAAAGTAGTGGCCACTGCTTTTGCAGACTTGGGCTTTGACGTGGACATGGGTCCGCTGTTCCAGACACCCGAAGAATGCGCCCGCCAGGCGATTGAAAACGATGTGCACGCAGTGGGCATCTCCACACTGGCGGCCGGTCACAAGACACTGGTGCCGGCCATCATCCAGTCGCTCAAAGACCAGGGCGCAGACGACATCATCGTGTTTGTGGGAGGCGTGATACCCGCGCAGGATTACGAGCACTTGTACGAATCGGGTGTGAAGGGCATCTACGGCCCCGGCACCCCGATTCCAGCCAGTGCCAAGGATGTGCTGGAGCAAATCCGCAAGGCCCTCGCAGCGTGAGCGCAGCGGTGTCCGCGCAAGAGCCATCATTGGAGGTGCAGTTGTTGCAGGAGTCGCTGCTGAACGGGACCCGCGTGCAGCAGCGCCGCTCCATGGCAAAGGCCATCACCCTGCTCGAATCTACCCGCGCCGATCACCGTGCCCAAGGCGATCAATTACTGACCGCGTTGTTGCCCCACACGGGAGGCGCGTTGCGCCTGGGAATCAGCGGCGTACCAGGCGTTGGCAAATCCACGTTCATCGAAACGCTCGGGCTCCATCTCATCGGCCTGGGTCACCGGGTGGCGGTATTGGCAGTCGACCCGTCGAGCACCGTCTCCGGCGGCTCCATCCTGGGTGACAAGACGCGCATGGAGCTACTTTCCATGCGCGAGGAAGCCTACATCCGCCCCAGCCCGACCAGCGGAGCACTGGGCGGCGTGACCGAAAAAACGCGCGAGGCGATGCTGGTGTGCGAGGCAGCGGGCTATGACGTTGTCATTGTCGAAACCGTGGGCGTGGGCCAGTCGGAGACCACCGTCTCTGGCATGACCGACATGTTTGTGCTGCTCCAGCTGCCCAACGCGGGCGATGAACTGCAAGCCATCAAGAAGGGCGTGATGGAAATCGCCGATCTGGTGGTCATCAACAAGGCCGACCTCGACCCTAACGCCGCCACCCGTGCGCAGGCACAGATCACCTCGTCGCTGCGGTTGTTGGGGTTGCACGGCAGTGCCGGGGTGGAGCGCCACGACGCCAGCTTCTGGCAACCCAAGGTGCTGCAAATCAGCGCACTGGCGGGCACCGGCGTGGATGCGTTCTGGGCCGCCGTGACCGAATTCGACCGGCTGCAGACCTCCAATGGCAAGCGCGCGCAGCGCCGTCAAAAGCAGAACCTGGCGTGGATGTGGCAGCGCATTGAGGCGGGGCTGAAACACGACTTTCGCCAGCATCCACAAGTCCGCGCGCTGCTGGGGCCGTTGCAGCAAGACGTGGCAGAAGGTCGCCTTGCGCCCTCAACTGCAGCACGAAATCTACTGGCAGCGCAGCATTCATAAGCGCTACCAGCTATCGAAATAATAGTAATCACGGGGCTTAGGCCAAAGGACCAGCATGCAAGACATCCTCGATCAAC
>JBBSRE010000024.1:0-16095 GCA_038243365.1 Burkholderiales bacterium
CGTCATGGCCTGCGAAAGGCTGACCCGATGAAGCACGCGATCCATCACATTCACTTTGTCGGCATTGGCGGTTCTGGCATGAGCGGCATCGCCGAAGTGCTGTTCAACCAGGGCTACACGGTGAGCGGCTCCGACCTGGCCGACAGCGCCGTGCTCAGGCGTTTCGAGTCCATGGGAATCACCACCTACCTGGGCCACTCGGCCGCAAATATCGAAGGCGCTGACGCCGTAGTGACGTCTACCGCAGTGCAGGCCGACAACCCTGAAGTGCTGGCGGCGCGCGAGAAAAAGATTCCCGTGGTTCCACGCGCACTCATGCTGGCTGAGCTGATGCGTATGAAGCACGGCATTGCCATCGCCGGTGCACATGGCAAGACAACGACCACCAGCCTGGTTACCAGCGTGCTGGCCGAAGCTGGACTGGACCCGACCTTCGTCATCGGTGGGCGCCTCAACAGCGCAGGTGCCAATGCCAAGCTCGGCGCCGGCGAATACATCGTGGTCGAAGCAGACGAGTCCGACGCATCGTTCCTCAATTTGCTGCCCTTGATGGCCGTGGTTACCAACATCGATGCCGACCACATGGAGACCTACGGCCACGACTTCAGTCGGCTCAAGAAGGCTTTCGTCGATTTTCTGCATCGCATGCCGTTCTACGGCACGGCGGTGCTGTGCATAGACAGCCCTGCAGTGCGCGAGATCGTGCCCGAAGTGACCTGCCCAGTCACGAGCTACGGCTTCTCAGAAGACGCTCAAGTGCGAGCCGTCAACGTGCGCGCAGAGGGCGCTCAAATGTGCTTCACGGTGCAGCGTCGCAACGGCATCACGCTGCCCGATATGGATGTGCGGCTCAACCTGCCGGGCGAACACAACGTGCGCAACGCCCTCGCAGCGATCGCGCTGGCGGTAGAGCTCTCCATCGACGACGACGCTGTGCTCCGTGCCTTGGCCAACTTCAAGGGCGTCGGGCGACGCTTTCAGAACTACGGCGATCAACCCGCGCAGGGCGGCGGCAGCTTCACGCTGATTGACGACTACGGCCACCATCCGGTCGAGATGGCCGCCACGCTGGCAGCCGCGCGCGGTGCCTATGCGGGAAGAAGGCTGGTGCTGGCGTTTCAGCCGCATCGCTACACCCGGACCCGAGACTGTTTCGAGGATTTCGTCAAGGTCATCGGCTTGGCAGACGCGGTCTTGCTGACCGAGGTGTACGCCGCCGGAGAGGCGCCGGTGGTGGCGGCAGATGGCCGGGCACTGACGCGCGCGCTGCGCGTCGCCGGGCGCGTTGAGCCGGTTTTTGTCGACGATGTTGCGACACTGCCACGCGCCATCACCGAACTGGCCCGCGCCGATGACGTGGTGCTGTGCATGGGAGCAGGTTCGATAGGAAATGTCGCCGCCCGCACAGTAGAATTGCTACAAAAAACAGAGCTGCCAGCCTAAGCAGGTTCTGCGCCATGCACCTTATTCATTCACATATCGAAGCAACATCGCTGGGCAAGGTCGCAGTGCTCATGGGCGGCGACTCGGCTGAGCGTGAAGTCTCGCTGATGTCGGGCTCCGGCGTGCTGGCCGCGCTGCGTTCGCGCGGCGTTGATGCGCACGCATTCGACCCTTCTGAGCGAGACATGGGCGACCTCAAGCGTGAAGGATTCGTGCGTTGTTTCATTACTCTGCACGGCCGCCACGGAGAAGACGGCACGGTGCAGGGGGCACTGGAACTACTGGGTATCCCGTACACCGGCCCCGGCGTGCTGGCGTCTGCCATCGCTATGGACAAGGTCATGACCAAGCGCATGTGGGTGGCGGAAGGGCTGCCGACGCCGCGCCACCTCGTGCTCGGCCCTGACCAGCAGTCGGCTGAGCAGTTGCGTACAGCGCCCGACACGTTGGGCTTGCCGTTGATCGTCAAGCCACCGCACGAGGGCTCGTCCATTGGCGTTAGCCGGGTGCGACGCTATTGCGACATGCAGGCGGCCGTGGCGCTGTCGCGCCGTTCCGAGCCCGACGTTTTGTGCGAGGAATTCATCGATGGCGAGGAGGTCACGTGCCCGGTGCTGGGCACAGGCGCTGACGCGCGCGCATTACCCGTCATACGCATCGACGCGCCCAACGGCGCGTACGACTACCAGAACAAGTACTTCACCGACGTAGTGCAGTACCACTGCCCAAGCGGTCTGCCAGCCGACGAAGAGCGAGAGATTCAGCGCATTGTGCTGGCGAGCTACCGTGCGCTGGGTTGCCGCGGCTGGGGCCGGGCTGATCTGATGATCCGCGCCAGTGACCGCAAGCCATTTCTTCTGGAGATCAACACCTCGCCCGGCATGACCAGCCATTCACTGGTGCCCATGTCCGCGCGCGCGGCGGGCCTTTCATACGAGGATCTGTGCCTGCGGTTGCTTGCCAGCGCCGCGTTGGACAGCCAGGCGGCGGCGCCATCCTCCGCAGCGCAAGCATTTGGAGATCAGCCGTGAGCACGATGACAGTCCCGCTCGACGTCCGACTGATGAACCTGATGGCGTCGCTGTTGCTGTTCGGTTGCCTCATGTTGGCGGTCGCCGCAGGTGCCCAATGGGCACTGCGCCACCCGGCGTTTGAGATTGCCCGCATCGTGGTGCAGGGGGAGCTGACGCACAACAACGCGGTCACGCTTCGCGCCAATGTCGCACCGCAGATCAGCGGCAACTTTTTCACCGTGAATCTCAAAAGCGTACGCGACGCGTTCCAGCAGGCGCCCTGGGTGCGCAGCGCCGAGGTATCGCGGGAATTTCCGCAAACGCTGAAGGTGCAACTGCAGGAACACCACGCAGTCGCGCATTGGGGACTTGAGAGCGACACCAGCATGGTCAACAGCGAGGGCGAGGTTTTTGAAGCCAACGGCGCCGAAGCCGAGCTCGATGCCATGCCGCGCTTCTCTGGTCCGCCGGGCGTGGCGGCGCAGGTACTGGCGATGTCGCGCGATCTGGCGCCGGTGCTGGAACCGCTGGGGCTTGAGCTGGCCGAGCTGGATCTCTCGGCACGCGGCGGCTGGCGCGCCACCTTGAGCGGCGGCGCCGAAATCGAACTCGGTGGCGGCACCCCGCCCGAAGTGGTTGCGCGCACGCGCTTGTTTGCCGAGACGCTGACGCGTGTGGCAGCGCAGTTGGGTCGGCGTGCAGACACCCTTGAATCTGCCGACCTGCGCCATACCGGCGGCTACGCGCTTCGGCTGCGCGGTGTGACCACCGTCAGCGCCCCGCCCACTCCCCGCGCTGCGCGTTAGCAGCACAACAGGCAAAAGATCTATGGCAAGAGAATACAAAGACGTCGTGGTGGGGCTGGATATTGGCACTGCCAAGATCATGGCTGTCGTCGCCGAGGTGCTGCCAGGCGGTGCGCTCAAGCTCGCCGGTCTGGGCGTAGCGCCAAGCCACGGACTCAAGCGCGGCGTGGTGGTCAACATCGACGCGACGGTGCAGAGCATTCAACAGGCGCTCAAGGAAGCCGAACTGATGGCGGATTGCAAGATCCAGCGCGTCTACACCGGCATTACCGGCAGTCATATTCGCGGGCTCAACTCCAGCGGCATGGTGGCCGTGAAGGACAAGGAAGTCACCGCCGCTGACGTCGCCCGCGTGATCGAAACCGCCAAGGCCATCAATATTTCCAGCGACCAGCGCCTGCTGCTGGTGGAGCCGCAGGAATTCGTCATTGACGGGCAGGATGTGCGCGAGCCCATCGGCATGAGCGGTATCCGGCTCGAAGCCAAGATTCACATCGTCACTGGCGCCCAGAGCGCAGCGGAAAACATCATCAAGTGCGTGCGCCGCTGCGGGCTGGAAGTCGAGCAGCTCATGCTCAACCCGCTGGCCTCCAGCCAGGCAGTGCTGACCGACGACGAGCGTGAGCTCGGTGTGGCCGTGGTTGACATTGGCGCAGGCACCACCGACATCGCCATCTTCACCGGGGGCGCGATCCGCCACACCGCGGTAATTCCGATCGCCGGTGACCTGATCACCAGCGACATTGCCATGGCGCTGCGCACGCCCACGAAAGACGCTGAGGACATCAAGGTTGAGAGCGGTTATGCCAAACAGTTGTTGGCCGACCCGGAGTCGCAAGTTGAAGTGCCGGGCCTGGGCGACCGCGGCCCGCGGATGATCAGCCGCCAGGCGCTGGCCGGGGTCATAGAGCCCCGAGTGGAAGAAATCTTCACCTTGGTGCAACAGGTCATTCGCGAGTCGGGTTACGAGGAAGTGCTGTCTTCGGGCATCGTGCTCACCGGCGGCAGCGTGGTCATGCCGGGCATGGTGGAGCTGGGCGAAGACATCTTTCTCAAACCCGTGCGCCGCGGTATTCCGAAGTATTCAAGTGCCCTGTCCGACATGGTGGCCCAGCCGCGCGCCGCCACCGTCATGGGTCTGCTGGAGGAGGCCCGTCTGGCCCGCATGCGCGGCTTCAAGGTGGCGCAGAAGACTGGCTCGGTGCAGACCGCGTTCGGCCGCTTCAAGGATTTCATCGTGGGGAATTTCTGACCATGGTCCAGACCGACTGGCGCTTGCGTCCCCATCCGCCGCCCTGGCGATGGCGAAGTCCCTGCGGCTGCGCCGGGCCGCCGGAAGGCAGCAGAGCGCGCCGCCCGAATCCAAGTTTCCATTTTTCATTCATCTCGCAAACCGTCAGTACAGGAGTAACACCATGCCTATCGAAATGATCGAAGCCGAAGAGTTCAACCAAGGCACCCAGATCAAGGTGATCGGAGTCGGCGGCGGCGGCAGCAATGCTGTCGAGCACATGATTGCCCGCGGGGTTCAAGGCGTGGAGTTCATCAGCGCCAACACCGACGCGCAGGCCTTGATCCGCAGCTCGGCGCACCGCACCATCCAGCTCGGCGAAAGTGGACTGGGCGCCGGCAGCAAGCCCGAAAAAGCGCGTGACGCAGCCGAGGCAGCGGTCGACGACATCCGCGACGCCATTGCCGGCGCGCACATGTTGTTCATCACGGCTGGCATGGGCGGCGGCACTGGCACAGGCGCTGCGCCGGTGATTGCCCGTATCGCCAAGGACATGGGCATCCTCACCGTGGGCGTGGTCACCAAGCCGTTCCAGTGGGAAGGTGGCCGCCGCATGACCAACGCCGACAACGGCCTGGCCGAACTGGAAGCCAATGTCGATTCGCTCATCGTGGTGCTGAACGAAAAACTGCTGGAAGTGCTGGGCGATGAGATTCCGCAAGACGAAGCCTTTGCCCATGCCAACGACGTACTTAAAAATGCGGTGGGCGGCATTGCCGAAATCATCAACGAGTACGGCCATGTGAACGTCGACTTCGAAGACGTGCGCACCGTGATGGGTGAGCCCGGCAAAGCCATGATGGGCACGGCTGCGGCCAGCGGCCCGGACCGCGCCCGCATTGCTGCTGAACAGGCCGTGGCCTGCCCATTGTTGGAGGGTATCGATCTGTCCGGCGCCAAGGGCGTGCTGGTGCTGGTGACAGCAGCAAAGGGCAGCTTGAAATTGTCCGAATCGCGCCTGGCCATGAGCACCATCAACGCCTACGCCTCGCCCGACGCCCACGTGATCTACGGCGCGGCGTACGACGACACTCTGGGGGACGACATTCGCGTTACCGTGGTGGCCACCGGTCTGTCGCGCCAGAACGCACGTCGTCAGCCCATCACCGTGGTGCAGGGCGGCTTGCGCACCGGCACCGACAACTTGACGTACCACGTGACCGGGAACGGACCGTCCATGGGTCAGGGGGCCGCTGCCGGTACCGACTACAACAACATGGCAGTGCCCAGCGTCTGGCGGACCAACCGCAACTCAGCGGCAGCCCGCGTGGATGTGTTGTCGTCCGGCGGGATGGACGATCTGGAGATTCCGGCCTTTTTGCGCAAGCAGGCCGACTGATCCAGGCGTCCCAAAAAGGCACTGCGTGCCTTCGCTGCCCCTCCTTCGGGAGGGGCGCGACGGATGTGGCACAGCAGTGCCAGACGCATTTTTTCAATCAAGGTCATAGGCAAGGCAGGGGTGCCTCCAATGAGCCGGCCACTAAAATCGGACGATGCTCCTACAACGCACCATCAAAGCGCTCACGCGCGCCGTCGGCGTAGGTCTGCACAGTGGCCAGCGGGTGGAGCTGTCCCTGCGCCCGGCAGCGCCCGATACCGGCATCGTGTTTCGCCGGGTGGACTTGCCGCAGCCCGTGGACATTCCGGTCTCGGCGGAGTCGGTGACCGATACGCGGTTGGCTTCCACCATCGGAACGGGCACCGCCAAGGTGCATACGGTGGAGCATCTGATGTCGGCCTGTGCAGGCCTGGGCATCGACAACCTGTACATCGACATCACTGCCGAAGAAGTGCCGATTCTCGACGGGTCGTCTGCCTCGTTCGTATTTTTGTTGCAAAGCGCCGGCATCGAGCTGCAGAAAGTGCCCAAGCGTTTTATTCGCGTGAACCGCAGCATAGAGGTCCGGGAAGGGGAGGGTGCACAGACCAAATGGGCCGAGCTCAGCCCTTACCATGGCTTCAAGCTGGCTTTCGAGATCGACTTCGCGCATCCGGCGGTGGATTCCACCGGCCAACGGGTAGAGTTCGACCTGGGCGTGGGCAATTACAGCCGCGACATTGCGCGTGCCCGCACCTTCGGTTTTACGCGTGACGTGGAAACGATGCGCTCCAACGGGTTGGCGCTGGGCGGCGGTCTGGACAACGCGATTGTGATGGACGACTACAAAGTGCTGAATGCAGACGGACTGCGTTACGACGATGAATTCGTCAAACACAAAATTCTTGATGCCATGGGCGACCTGTACTTGGTGGGCAAACCCTTGCTGGCCGCCTACACCGCGTTTCGCTCAGGCCACGCACTTAACAACCGCCTGCTGCGCGAATTAATGGCTCAGCCGGATGCTTGGGAAGTCGTCACGTTCGAGGATGACCGGCAGGCGCCACGCGGATTCGCACAACCGGTGCGCGCCTGGTGATTGGCATTTTGCGGCAGGCGCTGTGCTGATCTTCCGCTGGTTGTTTTTGCTGCTGCTGCTCACCTCGGCCGGATTGTTTGCGTTCTATGCGGGCACTGGTGATGTGCGCTACCGGCGTTACGGGCTGATCGTTCTCAAATGGACGGTGGGTGCCGCGCTGTTCTTCTTCGCAGTGTTGATCATCCAGAGGCTTGCCTGACGGCGGCGGTGCGTTCTGCGGGAACGTTTTCAGCACGCGCAGGCGTACACTCGCGCTTGCTCCGGGGTGTGCTGATGCACTGAGATGCGGGCGGCCTGACAACCATCAGGCCGGCCGGCGAACCCGACGAACTTGATCCGGTTCATACCGGCGGAAGAAGAGCCGATTTCCCCTTGCCTTGCAAGGCCCACCCGGGCCGGCATGGCTCATCCCGCGCTGAAACAGGCGGGTCGCAGGGCGCAAATCACTCCGGAGCGCATCCCGCACCACTACCGGAGACCTGCATGAATGCCCCCGAAACCCTGCCCCGCGAATCCTTTGCCAGCGTGCTCCAGCGCGCCCGTGCGCCATTTCCCGCGTCCACCAAGGCCTACCTGAACGGCCAGCTGCACCCCGGCGTGCGCGTACCAGTACGCGACATCGCGCTCACCAACGGCGAGCAGGTCAGCGTGTACGACACCTCCGGCCCCTACACCGACCCGCAGGCCATCATTGACGTGCGCAGTGGCCTGGAGGGCGTCAGGCACGAATGGATTGCAGCGCGCGCGGACACCGAGCGCTATCAAGGTCGGCCACCTATGGCGTTGGACGACGGTAGCAAAAGCGAAGACGCTGTGCGCCTGGCCCAGCTGCGCATTGAAGCAGCTGCCCTGCAACGCCAGCCCCTGCGCGCCAGAAGCGGGGCCAATGTCACGCAGATGCACTACGCCCGGCGCGGCATCATCACGCCCGAGATGGAATACGTGGCGAGTCGCGAGAACGGCAAGCGCGAATGGATGGCGCAGTACCAGCAAGACGCCGCGCGTGAGCAGCGGCTAGCGGGCAACCCGATGGGCGCGTTGATTCCCAAGATCATCACACCCGAATTTGTGCGCGATGAAGTGGCCCGCGGCCGCGCCATCATTCCCGCCAATATCAACCATCCCGAAGTCGAGCCCATGGCGATTGGGCGCAACTTCCTGGTCAAGATCAACGCCAACATCGGCAACTCGGCTGTCACATCGAGCATTGAAGAGGAAGTCGAGAAGCTCGTGTGGGCGATTCGTTGGGGCGCTGACAATGTGATGGACCTGTCCACCGGGAAGAATATCCATACCACGCGCGACTGGATCGTGCGCAACAGTCCAGTGCCCATCGGCACCGTGCCAATTTATCAGGCATTGGAAAAAGTGGGCGGCGTCGCCGAGGACCTCACCTGGGAGATCTTCCGCGACACGCTCGTCGAACAGGCTGAGCAGGGCGTGGACTACTTCACCATCCACGCCGGCGTGCGCCTGGCCTACATCCACCTCACGGCCGAACGGCGCACCGGCATTGTCTCGCGTGGCGGCTCCATCATGGCCAAGTGGTGCATGACGCACCATCGCGAGAGCTTCCTGTATGAGCACTTCGAAGACATCTGCGACATCATGAAGCAGTACGACGTGAGCTTCAGCCTGGGCGATGGGCTGCGCCCTGGCTGCGCGTCCGACGCCAACGATGAGGCGCAGTTTGCCGAGCTGGGCACGCTGGGGGAGCTGACGCAAGTTGCCTGGAGGCACGATGTGCAGACCATGATCGAAGGCCCCGGCCACGTTCCCATGCACATGATTCAGGCCAACATGACCGAGCAGCTCAAGACCTGCCATGAGGCACCGTTCTACACGCTGGGCCCGTTGACCATCGACATCGCGCCCGGCTACGACCACATTGCGTCGGCCATTGGCGCGGCCATGATCGGCTGGATGGGCACCGCCATGCTGTGTTACGTGACGCCGAAGGAGCACCTGGGCTTGCCTGACCGGGACGACGTCAAGCAGGGCATCATTGCCTACAAGATCGCTGCGCATGCGGCCGATGTGGCCAAGGGCCACCCCGGCGCCCGCTCACGTGACGACGCGCTGAGCCAGGCACGTTTCGATTTCCGCTGGCAGGACCAGTTCAACCTGGGGTTAGATCCGGAAACTGCGCAAGCATTCCACGACGAAACCCTGCCCAAGGACGCGTCCAAGGTGGCGCATTTTTGTTCCATGTGCGGCCCCAAGTTCTGCTCCATGAAGATCACCCAGGAGGTGCGGGAATTCGCAGCCGGGAAAGGAGTCAAGCCTGCCGAGGCGCTGTCCTTGGGGATGCGAGCCAAGGCTGCCGAATTTCAGTCGGGCGGGAGGTCCTTGTACATACCGCTGAAGCCATCAGGACCGGCATAGTTCAGGGCCGTGTTGCCGCAAAGGCGCGGTAGCTGGTCGGGTTTGCAGGTGAACCCCGAGCCAGCACGCGGATAATTCCTGTAAGCTTGGATGTCAAGAAATGTAAGGAACTCCTTATGGCGGCTATCGGCGGAAAAACTCTCACCATTCGGGCGCGTCTGTATTTCGCCATGGTGTTTGCACTCGTACTGCTGGTACTGGTGGGTGGTCTCGGGTATGCGGGGCTGACGCAGACGCGCGACACGCTGTCCGCGCTGTTCAACCAGCAAGTACAGACCTTGAATGATGTGTCCGAATTGCGCGTGCGTCTCAGTGACCTGCGCCGCACCGAGAAGGACATCATCCTCAACTTCAACAACGCGGTCGAAGTGGCTGCACAGCGCGCCACCTTCGGCAGCCAGCTTTCCGCTTTGCGCACCCAGCTGGCGGAAGTGCGCAAGCGCAAGGCGGACGACGCCGGTTTCACCGCCGCGATCGACAAGACGCTCTCTGAAATCATGGAGTACGAGACAGGCGTCACACCTGTTTTCGCACAAATTGAGCAAGCACAACTTGATGGTGCTGGCGGCGCCGCGTATGCGGAAAAACAGAAGCCGCACATCGAGGCGAGCGACGCCCTGCTGGTGGAATTGGCAGCGCAGGCGCGTCGCCAGATGGACGACGCGCGCGCGGGAGTGGAGGCGCGCACCAGCCTCGTCGCTACGGCGCTTGGCGCCGCGGTCTTGTTGGCGCTGGCCATTGTGTTGCCATTGATCGTGTTGACACTGCGATCGGTCACGGCATCTCTGGACCAGGCGCGGGGCCTGGCCGAGCGTATCGCGGCTGGCGACCTGTCGCAGACGCTGGTTCCGCGCAGCCATGACGAAGTGGGTCAGCTCGTGCTGGCCATGGGCCGCATGCAGGGAGCGCTTCGCTCACTAGTAAGTCATGTGCAGGCGGCATCCGGCAATATCTCGACCGCCAGCGCTGAAATTGCCGCTGGCAACCTGGACCTGAGTCAGCGCACCGAGCAGACTGCCGCGAATCTTCAGCAGGTTGCAGCGTCCATGGATGTTCTTACCCAGACTGTTCACCACAATGCCCAGGCATCGCAAAGTGCCAGCGCGTCGGCCAATGAGGCGGGTGCAGTGGCAAGTCGTGGCGGCGAGGTAGTGACCCGCGTAGTCGGCACCATGGATCAGATTACTACCAGCTCGCGCAAGATTTCCGACATTACCGGCGTGATCGACGGTATCGCGTTCCAGACCAACATCTTGGCGCTGAACGCTGCGGTAGAGGCGGCCCGCGCGGGTGAGCAAGGTCGCGGTTTTGCCGTGGTGGCCAGCGAAGTGCGCAGCTTGGCCGGGCGCAGCGCAGATGCGGCCAAGGAAATCAAGGCTTTGATCGGTGCCTCAGTGGAGCGAGTCGAGGACGGTTCGCGCCTGGTCGGACAGGCAGGCGCGACCATGACCGAGATTCTAGGCAGCGTCGGCCGGGTCTCGCAGATCATTTCCGATATCAGCGGCTCGGCGGCCGAAGAGCGCGACAACATCGAACAGATCGGACAGGCGGTGCGCCAGCTCGATCAAATGACGCAGCAGAACGCGGCACTCGTGGAGGAGTCTTCCGCAGCTTCGCAGTCGCTGAGTGCTCAGGCGGCTGCACTTTTGCAGGCCGTGAGCCAGTTCACACTGGGCGATACAGAAGAGCCGTCGGCGGCCGATGCACCAGCGCGCGGTGTGAAGGGGTCTGGACCACCCTCGGCCCCTGGTGCGCCTCGCCCTGCCATTCAATCCAAAAAGCCGGCGCTGCGACTAGGCTGAAATGGGCGACCTTCCGAGCCAACTGGCCTCAGCCGGCCTCAGCCGGCCTCGGCAGGTCTCAGCGGGTAGCACGCCCAATCGCCCGGCACGGGCGCTTGCATCGGCCACTCCGCAGCGACCGGAAGCCGGCCCTGCCTCGCGCCCGGACTCAGCAGCCACTGCACGCAGCACGCTACACCCGCGTGCGCGATCCACACTACGTCCGGCCCGCCCCGGCTGAGTTGTTGCCGGCGCGCAGGGTCGTGTTCTTGCTGCGCCTCGGTGAGCGCCTGCGACACGCGCTTCAACATGTGGGCGAGCGTCTCGCCTCCGCCGGGAGTGGCATGTGCCAGATCCTCTGCCCAAGCGTCTATCTCGCGCCGATCTATGTTCTGCCACGGCTGACCTTCCCAGCGGCCGAAATCCAGTTCGCACAGGCGCGCGTCCAGTTTTAGAGTCAAATCGGGCCGCAGCGCAATAACGGCGAGCGCAAGCTGCTCACATCTTTGTAGCGTCGAGCAGCTGAGCGTCAAGCCCACAGGGAGCTTCATCGCCAGCGCGTGCGCGCTGGTCTGGGTGGCTTGGTGATCAGCTGGCACGTCCAGGTGGCCGTAACAAATGCCGTGCGGTACCAACACCCGCGCATGCCGCACCAGCCAGAGCTGAGCCACAGAAGCGTCTGCCTGACCGGTCACCGAAACATCGGTCCAAGCGTGAGCGCTGCGCCCAGGTAGAACGCCATTTCGCTCACCTGTTGGACGGCGCCCAGCGCGTCACCGGTGAACCCTTGCAACCGCTTGAACAACCAGCGCGCCATGCCTACTGTTGCCAAACTGCAAAGCACCAGCGCGATCACAACGAAAAGCGGCCCTTCGCCCAGGGCGATGATGACCAGGGGCGGCACGCACCAGAGGGCGGCCACCCCCAACTGCGCGTCCGTGATGCGATCAGCCAGCGGCTTGCTTTTGGACCGTGCCGAATCGCCCACATGCTGCATCACGCGCACCAAAAGCAGCGGCATGAAGCGCGACACCACATGCGCGGCTGCCAGCGCCGCGAGGGCGCCGGAGAGGCCCCGCTGGCCCAGCAGTGCCAGCAAGGCGATCTTGGTGAGCAGCGCCAGCACCAGCGCCAAGGCGCCAAATGCGCCCAGGCGTGAGTCTTTCATGATCTCCAGTGCGCGTTCGCGGTCCAGGCTGCCGCCCAAGCCGTCTGCGGTGTCGGCCAGTCCGTCCTCATGAAAGCCGCCCGTCAGCAGCACCGTGGCCGCGGTGGAAAGGGCCGCCGCCACCCACGGCGTTGCGGGGGCGGGCCCCAGCGACAGCCAGGCCCCCGCGTACACCACACAAGCACACAGCGCGACCAGCCAGCCGACGCCAGGGAAATGCGCACTGGCAGCACGCAGCATTTCGGGACTGAAGCCAACCCATGCTGCCGTTTTCCCGGTGACCGGAATGCGTGTGAAAAATTGCACCGCCAGCATGTAATGCCGGAACCCTTGCAGCACGTAAGCTTCAAATTTCATAGCTGGAAACCCAATCAGGTCAAGCGCTGAGGCTGGATTTTTACGTAGCCTACCGCGCGGGTTCAGCTGGCCTGCAGGAACAACCGGTAGGCTGGATTATTCGTCTCTTCGACATACGGGTACCCCAGCTGCCCGAGGAACGCCGAAAAAGCATCCGCATCGCCCGCTGGCACCTGTAGGCCTACCAGAATGCGCCCGTAATCCGCGCCCTGGTTGCGATAGTGGAAGAGCGAGATGTTCCAGCTTGGCTGCATCATGCTCAGGAACTTGAGCAACGCGCCCGGGCGCTCAGGAAACTCAAAACGCAGCAGGCGCTCGTTGCGCGCCAGTACCGAATGGCCCCCTACCAGGTGGCGCAGGTGTTCCTTGGCCAGTTCATCGTGCGTTAAATCGAGCGCATCAAAGCCGTGCTGCGTGAACGTATCGGCCAGAACGGCCGATTCGCCCTTGCCGTTCGCCGTGAGACCGACGAACACATGGGCGCTGGCAGCACCGCTGATGCGGTAGTTGAACTCGGTGACATTGCGCGGACCGCCGGGCAGGGCGCCTATCACCTCGCAAAAGCGCCGAAAGCTGCCGCGCTCTTCAGGGATGGTCACGGCGAGCAAGGCTTCTCGCTCCTCGCCCACCTCGGCGCGCTCGGCGACAAAACGCAGCCGGTCGAAATTCATATTGGCACCGCACAAAATGGCGGCATAGGTTTCGCCGTGGGTCTTGTAGCGCGCAACATACTGCTTGATGGCCGCCACACCTAGCGCACCTGCGGGCTCGACGATGCTGCGGGTGTCGACAAACACATCCTTGATGGCAGCGCACACGGCGTCGGTGTCGACGGTCATGAATTCGTCCACCAGGCCAGCGGCAATGCGGAAGGTCTCCTCGCCCACCAGCTTGACGGCGGTGCCATCGGAAAAAAGGCCCACGTCGGCCAGCGTCACGCGCTCGCCTGCCGCCACCGACCGCATCATGGCGTCCGAGTCGTTCATCTGAACGCCCACCACTTTCACATCGGGGCGAACTGCCTTGAAATAGTTCGCAACGCCGCTGATCAAGCCACCGCCACCGACGGCCACAAACACGGCGTCAAGACGCCGAGTTCCCAGTTTCTGCAGTTGCTGCAGCATTTCCATGGCGACGGTGCCCTGACCGGCAATGACGTCCGGATCGTCAAACGGGTGGACAAACGTCAGTCCCTGCGTGCGCTGCAGGTGAACGGCGTGCTCGTAGGCGTCGGAATAGCTGTCGCCATGCAGCGTCACCTCACCGCCCAGCTCGCGCACCGCGTCCACCTTCAGTCCGGGCGTTGTGGTCGGCATGACCACCACTGCCCGGGTGCCCAGCTTGCGCGCGCTCATGGCGACTCCCTGGGCGTGGTTGCCTGCCGAGGCGCAAATCACGCCGCGTTGCAGCTCGTCTGGCGAGAGCTGTGCCATCTTGTTGTAGGCACCGCGCAGCTTGAAACTGAACACGGGTTGCTGGTCTTCACGCTTGAGCAGTACCGTGTTGCCGAGCCGCCGACTCAAACGGGGCGCCAGATCGAGATCCGATTCAATAGCCACGTCGTACACGCGGGCATTGAGAATCTTCGAGAGGTATTGCTGGGGACTCAGAGGTGAATTCATGGGGGCCGTGAAAGATAAGCCAGGCGAACACAAGCTGGCGCAGGGCGCAGGGCAGCCATCATAGGCGGGCCCCGGAGCAGCACTCACCAAAGCCACGGCCAAAAAAAAGCCCCCGACCGTGAGGCCGAGGGCTAAATCCATCCGTTTTGAGGAGATGGAGGAGACAATCAACGCAGGACTACTGGTTGGAAAAAATACCAGTAGCCGTGCTTGAGCAGAAGTTTAGCGCTTTATTTGCTGCGATGCAGCAATGGCGATGTACTCTTTTTTACAATGTTGCCTGGTTGGCACAGTAGGGCGTGGGAAAGGTTAGGTGAGCCAGGGCCCCACACCCGTTTTAAAGGACCACTCAGATGGAATGCACCGTGACCTGGACCGGCGCCGCCGGAACACGCTCCGGCATGGGGTTTGTTGCTGAAACCGGCAGCGGGCACGTACTTGTCATGGACGGCGCGGCAGATGCTGCCAAGCCTGACAACGGTGGTCAAAATCTCGCGCCGCGGCCTATGGAAACCGTCCTTGCCGGCACGGGCGGCTGCACCGCTTACGATGTCGTGCTCATTCTGAAAAGGGGGCGGCACGACGTGCAGGGCTGCAGCGTTCAGCTGACCACCGAGCGCGCCGACCTAGATCCCAAGGTGTTTACCCGAATCCACATGCATTTCACGGTGAGCGGGCGCGCTATCCCTGCCGCCACTATAGAGCGCGCGATCGCCCTGAGCCACGAAAAGTACTGTTCGGCCAGCATCATGCTGGCGAAAACGGCCACCATTACGACCAGTTTCGAACTTCGTGACTGCTGAAGAATCTTTCTGATCCACGGCGATTCAAACACTGTTTGGAGCGAACGCTCGTTTGCGAAGGGTCTAGACGTACCTTGCGCTAGTGGTCATGACCCGCGCAGCGACGCGCATCACGCCGCGCGCCAGCCACGGCAGGCGCAGCGCCCCCGCTGCGGTGGCCTGCGCAGCGTGCCTTTCCTCGTCGGATTTCATGCGTTCCAGCAAAGCGCGCGAACTGTAGTCCTGCGGCGGGATGCGAGCCAGATGGCTCTGCAAGTGCTCCGCTACCTGACGCTCCGTTTCCACCACAAAACCTAGGCTGACCCGATCACTGATGCGGGAAGCCACCGTCCCAATGGTGAAAGCGCCTGCGTACCACAGAGGATTCAGGAGACTGGGACGCGCACCGACCGCGTCCATGCGTTGGCGCGTCCAGGCGAGGTGGTCGCCTTCTTCTCTGGCCGCGTCCCGCAGGTGTTGGCGCAGCGTGGCGGAGCCAGTCACGGTGGCCTGAGCCGTATACAGCGCCTGGGCGCACACCTCGCCCACATGATTGACGCGCATCAAGCGGCCGACTTCGCGGGCTTCTTCCCGGTTCAGTGGGCCGTCAGGGCTGCGTCCTGTGGGGGCCGGTGCCCCAGCGGGAACATTGGCCACCAAGGTGCGCAAGGCGGAATCCGCGGCAAAAAGCAGCTTTTCCAGAGGGCTTGTTGATAAGTGTCTCATCAGGCATATTCCTTGCTTGTAAAGAATTGGGTCGTCGCACCAAAATGGTGATTTGTCCTTTCTCCGGCGCCGATTGTGATCCGCCGTCGCACTTTGTTGCAAGCAGACAACGAATTTCTCGATTGCAAGGTCATTCCTTGGAATTCCTTTGCGAAACACCGCAGCGTCTGGTGCAATAGCAACAACTTCCCCAACAGGAGGTTGGCCCGGGGAACCGGCGGGACTGTAAAGGTGAAACACCACCCAAGACCCCCCGTACCGGCGCCCTATGTTTAACCTTGGAGTAACTCGCAATGAAAAAATC
>JBBSRE010000025.1:0-16085 GCA_038243365.1 Burkholderiales bacterium
ATGGAGTCGCTGCGACTCGACATGGCCGGGCGCTATGTGGCGGTGGACGCGCAATGCCGCACTTCCATGCGCAATGTCTGGGCGATTGGCGACTTGACGGGCGACCCTATGTTGGCCCACCGCGCCATGGCGCAGGGCGAAGTGGTGGCCGAGGTGCTGGCGGGCAAGTCACGCCGCTTCGAGCCCATGGCGGTTCCGGCGGTCTGCTTTACCGACCCCGAGATCGTGGTGGTGGGCCGCACGCCGGACGAGGCGCGGGCCGCAGGGCTCGACTGCATTGACGCCGCGTTCCCGTTCGCCGCCAATGGCCGCGCCATGACGTTGGAAGCCACCAAAGGCTTTGTGCGCGTGGTCGCGCGTCGGGACAACCACCTCATCGTGGGTTGGCAAGCCGTAGGCCAGGGTGTCGCGGAACTCGCGGCTGCGTTCACTCTTTCTATCGAGATGGGCGCGCGGCTGGAGGACGTGGCCGGCACTATCCACGCACACCCGACGCTTGGCGAGGCAGTGCAGGAGACGGCACTGCGGGCGCTGGGGCACGCCATACACATCTGAGTGCGGGGAGTATCTGCAGTATCTGTACTGGCGTATAAGGCAGCGCAGCACCGGCGCTAAGCTTCTGACCCATGCACATTTACCGCTCGGCGCTGCTGCGCTTTGACGAGCAGGGCCACGCCCTGTACGACGAGGACGGCCTGCTGGCCATTGCGCCAGACGACACGGGCCGCCAGCGTGTCCGGGCCGCTGGCGCCTGGCAAGTGCTACATGGCCAGTTTGATGGCTTTCCGGTTACGCACCTGCCGGGCCGAATCCTCGCGCCGGGGTTTGTGGACATGCACATCCACTTCCCGCAGACCGACATCATCGGCTCGCCTGCTGATGGATTGCTGCCTTGGCTGGATCAGTACACCTTTCCCGAAGAGAGTCGTTTTCACGCCGACACGCACGGCGCGCAGGTGGCGGAGTTCTTCATCGACGAATTGCTGCGCAACGGCGTCACCACCGCACTTGCGTTTGCCACTTCGCACCCACAGTCGGTCGATGCATTGATGGCCGAAGCACAGCGTCGCCACCTGCGCCTGATCTGCGGCAAAGTGCTGCAAGACCGCCATTCGCCCGACGGCGTGCGCGATTTGACTGAGCAGAGCCTGATTGATTCAGAAGCACTGATCGGGCGCTGGCATGGCGTGGACCGTCTGGGCTACGCGATCACGCCGCGCTTTGCACCCACCAGCACCACCGAGCAGCTGCGCGGCGCTGGCGAACTTGCTGCGCGCCATCCCGATGTGTGGATTCAGTCGCACGTGGCCGAGAACCTGGATGAAGTGCGCTGGGTGCGCGAGCTGTTTCCGCGCTCGCGCAGTTACCTCGCGGTGTATGACGACTTTGGGCTGATGCGCGAGCGTGCGGTGTACGCGCACTGCATTCACTTGGATGAAGCCGACCGCGCATTGATGCGCGAGCGGCAGACGGCAGCGGCCGTGAGCCCCACAAGCAACCTGTTTCTCGGTAGCGGTTTTTTCGACTTTGCGCGCGCCGACGCAGCCGGATTCCGCTATGGCCTCGCGAGCGATGTGGGAGGCGGCACCAGCTTTTCGCCTTTTCAAACCATGATGGCTGCCTACTATGTGGGGCGTGAGGGCCAGACCAAGCAGGGCGTGTCGCTGGCACCTTCACAACTGTGGTGGCGGCACACGGCAGGTGCAGCAGAGGCGCTGGGTCTGGCCGGCGTCATCGGCAACCTGCTGCCGGGCTGTGAGGGAGATTTCGTTGTGCTCAATCCGCAAGCCACGCCACTGCTCGCGCGCCGCACCGCACAGGCGAGCAACCTGGACGAGCTGCTGTTCGCCATGATCGTGCTCGGTGACGACAGGCTGATTGAAAACACAGTCATTTCTCAAGCAAAATAGGGCCCTAGCGCTTGATGGTCAAGCGCTACTAGCTATCAAAAGTGTAGTACTGGCAAGGACCCTCGCAATGAGCATCAAAAGCGACAAGTGGATTCGCCGCATGGCGGAGCAGACCGGCATGATTGAACCCTTCGAGCCTGGCCAGGTGCGAGAAGTAGCCGGCAAGAAAATCATCAGCTACGGCACCAGCAGCTACGGCTACGACATTCGCTGCGCGCCGGAATTCAAGGTGTTTACCAATATCCACAGCACTGTGGTGGACCCGAAGAACTTCGACGAAAAGAGCTTTGTCGATTTTTCGGGCGACAGCTGCATCATCCCGCCCAACAGCTTTGCGCTGGCGCGCACCCTGGAATACTTCCGCATCCCGCGCAACGTGTTGACCATCTGCCTGGGCAAGAGCACGTACGCGCGCTGCGGCATCATCGTCAACGTGACACCCTTCGAGCCTGAGTGGGAAGGCTACGTGACGCTGGAATTTTCCAACACCACGCCGCTGCCGGCGCGCATCTACGCTGGTGAAGGCTGCGCGCAAGTGCTGTTTTTTGAAAGCGACCCGGACGACGTCTGCGAGGTCAGCTACAAAGACCGCGGCGGCAAATACCAGGGGCAGGTCGGGGTCACGCTTCCGAGGGCGTGAGTCCGATCGCTGGCAACAGCGAGCCCGGCTGACGCGCAGCGACATGGACGCTGGCCGTTGCTTATGCCGTCCTGCAATGGATCGGCTGCTGGGCTACTCCTCCAGACACACGCGATTGCGACCAGCCTCTTTGGCGGCGTAGAGCGCAGCATCGCTGCGCTGCAACAGCGAGGAGCGGCCATCGTGCGGCCCGCGCAGGCTCGCCACGCCCGCACTGACGCTGATCGAGCCGACATCCGGGTCGGGCGTGCTGTGCACCTCGTTGACCAGTTTCTGCGCCAGTGCCTTCGCTCCGGTGGCGTCGGTCTCGGGCAGCAGCGCAATGAACTCCTCCCCGCCCACGCGCGCCAGCACGTCGGAGGCGCGCAGGCCCTGGCGCAAACGCAGAGCCAGGCGCTGCAGCACCACGTCGCCGACCGCGTGGCCGTGCTCATCGTTGATGCGCTTGAAGTGGTCAACATCGAAGGTGATGACGCCCAGCGGCCGCAGGGTTCGCTCGGCCAGCGTCATCAACAGCTCAAACTGGCTGTCCAGTCCGCGCCGGTTGAGCAAGCCGGTCAATGCATCAGTGCGCGCCTGGCGATCGAGCTCCGCATTAGCCAGTTCCAGCTGCCGCGTGCGTTCTTGCACCTGGATCTCAAGATCGCCTTGCGCCCGCAGCAGATTCTGCGTCATGTCCGAGAGCGCGCTTGAGAGCTGCCGCACCTCGCGGTTGCTCTGCAGCGCCGGAATCTTGGGAGCGGCGCCATGCACTTGCACTTGCACTTGCAGGGCAGCCTGGGCGAGCGCGTGCAGGTCGTCGCTCAGTCGCCGCGCCAACCGCCAGCTGATCAATGCCGCCAGCAGCGCCACCACCAGGCCCGCAGTCACCGCCTGCCACACGATGGCACTGCTGCGCGCATAGGCCTGTGCAAGCGGTTGCCGCGCCACCACATGCCATCCGAGATCGGCTAAGCCCGGCTGCACCGGCAAAGCGGCCGTAGCCGTGAGGCTGAGCACGCCATCGGCCCACGTGACGGCTCGGGGCTTTTGCCCGTCGGCTACGAGGTTGCCAAAGCGTTGCCCCGCGTCTTTCAGACGGCCCAGGTTTCCGCCAGGCGCGTAGACGAGCTGACCCGCGCGGTCGAACACCAACAGCTCCACGCCCGCCCGCTCGGCGGCCGGCGGCAAAAGTGATTCGATCACGTCGTCGGCCCACGCCCAGCTGCCATGCATGCCCAGCACTCCTATGCGCTCACCGCCCACCACCACTGGTGCAGAGAAATCGATGAAGCGAAGTGGCTCCCCGTTGGGCAGTGGCGGCAGCAGCTCTTCAAGCAACTTGGCGGGGTGGATATCGCCCACATAGACGCCTTGCTTGCCCGCCTGAAACCACGGTCTCTGTGACACATCGCGCTGTTCGAGCAACCCGCCAGTCGCTGCCATCACGGTACCCGACTCGTTCGCCACGCCCACCCAGACGCTCTGACGCTGCAGTGTCTTGGCCCGCAGCAGCAATGCGCGCGCCTCGCGACTGGCGAGGCCTTTGCTCCAGACGTCTTCTGCCGCAGCAAGCACGCGGGCTTGGCTGGCCCGATCCGCCAGCCCCTGGCCGAGCGCAAAGGTGGCGTTGCGCGCCGCCAACTGCAGGCCACGTCCGGCCTCGCGCTCGCCTTGGCGAGACAGCCATTCTCCGAATCCCAACGACAACAAGATCGCAGTGGCAGCCGTTAAAAGTCCGAAAACCATCGCAATCTGCGTGCGAAGACTCTGTTGGGCAAGAGGTGTCAGGAACATGCTTGTGTATTGAGAGTGCGACGATTCAAACGATGCGGGCAGCAAGCCTGTCCATCACCGGGGACTCTAAGCCACTGCAGCGAACCCTGCTACTCCTTGCTTATTGCTCACGTCACGAGGCTGCGGCCGACAGCAGGGCACGCCGCCGCCGCCTTACCATGCGCCTCCGGGCACCGCTCGATGAGGAATGCAGTATGAAATGGGAAGGCAACCGCGAATCAAGCAATGTCGAGGACCGGCGCAGTAGCGGTGGAAGGCCGGTGTTCGGCGGCCGCAGCATCGGCATCGGCACTATCGCCATCGCGTTGGTCGGTGGCTGGGCGCTGGGGATTAACCCCATGACCCTGCTCGGGATGTTGAGCGGCGGCGGTGGCTCACAGGTCCAGCAGCCCGCTCAGGCACCTCCCGCAGACGACAAAATGGCGCGCTTTGTCTCGACAGTGCTGGCTGATACGGAAGATGTGTGGAGCACCGTATTTCGCCAGCAGGGAAGCCAGTACCGTGAACCGCATCTGGTGCTGTTCCGCGGCGCTACGCCCACTGCATGCGGCACTGGCCAGTCCGCCATGGGCCCGTTTTATTGCCCGAGCGATCAGAAGGTCTACATCGATCTGAATTTCTACGACACGCTGCGCCGTCAACTCGGTGCGCCCGGAGACTTTGCGCAGGCCTATGTGATCGCCCATGAGGTCGGGCACCATGTGCAGAATTTGCTCGGTATCAGCGAGCGCGTCGACCAAGCGCGTGGCCGTGTGAGCAAGGCCGACTACAACCGGCTTTCGGTGCAGCTGGAGCTGCAGGCCGATTGCTTTGCTGGCGTCTGGGCGCACCACGCCCAGAAGGCGCGCCAAGTTCTGGAGCAAGGCGACGTCGAGGAGGCCATGAACGCAGCGGCCAAGATTGGCGACGACGCGCTGCAACGGTCGCGCGGCGGCGCCGTGGTGCCCGAGAGTTTTACGCATGGCACCAGCGCGCAGCGACAGGGCTGGTTCAACACCGGGTTGCAGAGCGGCAGCATGCAACGCTGTGATACGTTTTCAGCCGCGAGCTTATAGCGCTGGTCGCCCGCCTTTCAGCACTGCTGCACCCTTGCGCAGCGGCGGTGCGACAATAGCGGGCTAAATGACAAGTTCTTTTTCCATTCTTTCGCTGGCAGAACCGCTGGCACGTGCCGTAGCCGAAATGGGTTACGAGACCATGACCCCTATCCAGGAGCAGGCCATCCCAGTGGTGCTCACCGGCCAGGATGTGATGGGCGCAGCCCAAACAGGCACCGGCAAAACGGCCGCTTTCTCGTTGCCCCTGCTGCAGCGCCTGCTCAAGCACGAGAACCCTTCCGCGTCGCCCGCTCGCCATCCCGTGCGCGCTTTGATTCTGCTGCCCACCCGAGAGCTGGCCGATCAGGTGGCCCAGCAGGTCGCGCTGTACGCCAAGTACACCAAGCTGCGCAGCACCGTGGTGTTTGGGGGCATGGACATGAAGCCACAGACGCTTGAGCTCAAAAGAGGCGTGGAAGTGCTGGTGGCCACACCTGGTCGCCTGCTGGACCATATTGAAGCCAAGAACGCGATCCTGAACCAGGTCGAATACGTGGTACTCGACGAAGCGGACCGCATGCTCGACATCGGCTTCCTGCCCGACCTGCAGCGCATCCTCTCCTACCTGCCCAAAGAGCGCACCACGCTGCTGTTTTCGGCCACCTTCTCGCCGGAAATCAAACGATTGGCGAGCAGTTATCTGCAGAACCCCGTCACCATCGAAGTGGCGCGGCCGAACGAAACGGCTTCTACCGTCGAGCAGCATTTCTACAGCGCTGGCGACGACGATAAGCGCCGCGCGATTCACCAGGTACTCAAAAGCCGCGGCATCAAGCAGGCTTTTATCTTCGTCAACAGCAAGCTCGGTTGCGCGCGGCTCGCGCGTAGCCTTGAGCGCGAGGGCCTGCGGACCACGGCGCTGCACGGTGACAAGAGCCAAGATGAGCGGCTCAAAGCCCTTGAAGCGTTCAAGAGTGGCGAAGTTGACCTGCTGGTCTGCACCGACGTGGCTGCGCGCGGTCTGGACATCAAGGACGTGCCGGCGGTGTTCAACTTCGACGTGCCCTACAACGCGGAAGACTACGTCCACCGCCTTGGCCGCAGCGGTCGGGCTGGCGCGTGCGGGCTGGCAGTGACGCTCGTCTCGAGCAGCGACACGCGGCTGGTCACAGAGATCGAGACGCTGCTTAAAACTAAGATCGAGATTGAAGCTCTCGAATATGACGATGCCCAGCCCCGCGGCCACTTCAACGACGGACAACGCGCGTGGCAGGAGCCTGAATCAGGCAGTGGTGCAGCGCGCGGCGCGCGGCGCAGTGAGCGCAGCGACAGAGGCGATAGAGGCGATAGAGGCGATAGAGGCGACCGGGGTGGAAGGGGTGAGGGCGACGAACGAAGCCCGCGCGCGCGCGGCGGCTTCCGGCCAACGCCTGTTTCGCGAGATCCGTTCTTCGACAAGCCCAATGAGACGCCTGAGGTCGATGCTGCCCCATCGTGGGATTCTGCCGCTGGCCCTGTGCGCAGCCATGTTTCGCGCAACATCAAGTCACGCAAACCCGTGGCAGCCTTGTTCAAGGCGCCTGAGCATCCCGAGGCGAGTGCTGCTTCTGCGCCGGCGCCCTGGTCTGCCTCCGCGTCTGTACCAGAACCCGAGCAGGAATTCAGCGAAGAATAGGCGCTCTGGCAAGTGGGGCCTGCGCTAAGTGCTCCTTTATTAGGAGCAAATTAGCCTGGTTTCTGTGCCTGTGGGCAAGCCACCTGCAGCCACTCCCTCTCTGCCAGAGTGGCGCCGAAGCGCACCGCACTCAGGCAGCCTCCCCAGACGCAGCCTGTGTCCAAGCCCAGCAGATCGGTGCGCTCGAGCCGGCCTAGCGTCGACCAATGCCCGAACGCCACCAACGTGCCTGCCGTTTGGCGCCCCGGCACATCGAACCAGGGCACCAGCCCGGACGGTGCGTCTTTGGCCGATTCGTTGCTCGAAAAATCCATGGCGCCATCAGGCGTGCAAAAGCGCATGCGTGTGAGTCCGTTCGTGATGGTGCGCAATCGGACTTCGCCGGTCAGGGCGTCGCTCCAGTGGACGGGTGCGTTGCCGTACATGGCGCGTAAATAATCGGCTGACTGAGCACTGCGCAGCGCCACTTGCGCTTCTGCGGCAAGCGCCAGCGTCTGCTCCGCACTCCAGGTCGCCATGGCGCCTGCATGCACTGCCAGCAGATGCTCTTCGCCGTGCCGGTGGCTGCGTGCCAGCGGTTGTTCGCGCAACCACGACAGCAGCGTTTCGGCGTCACTCGCGGTCAGCACCGAGGTCAGCGTGTCGCGCCCGCCAGCAGGCCGCACGCCGGCAGCGACCGCCAGCAGATGCAGATCGTGGTTGCCGAGCAAGCTGAGCAGCGCTCCATCGGCGGCCTTGCAGCGTCGCAGAACCGCCAATGACTCCGGCCCGCGATTGACCAAGTCGCCGAGCAACAACACTGTGTCGCGACTGGGCGAAAAATCCATTTCGGTTAGCAGGCGCCCAAGCGCGTAGTCGCAGCCTTGCAGATCGCCTATACAGTAAAGTGCCATCGTCTTATTGTTCCGTCTGGTTTCATGAATTTCTTGCTTATCGCGCTGCTGACCTTGCTCAACGGCGTTTTTGCGATGTCCGAACTGGCCCTCGCATCCAGCCGAAAGGCCAGGCTTTCGGCCATGGCGGCAGGAGGAGACAAGGGGGCACAGGCAGCGTTGCGGCTGTTGGACAACCCCACGCGCTTTCTTTCTTCTGTGCAGGTGGGCATTACCTCTATTGGCATGATTAACGGCATTTTGGGCGAAGCAGCGTTCAGTGCTTCTCTAGCGCGCACTCTGTTGCGCCTGGGCATGCCGGAGGCAGGGGCAGGGATTCTTGCCACTGCCATTGTGGTCACTGTCATCACGTACATCACCATAGTTTTTGGTGAACTGGTGCCTAAGCGCATTGGTCAGTTGTATCCGGAAGCTGTTGCGCGACTGGTTGCACGACCCATGACGTGGGTGGCACGTGTCGCCAGTCCTTTCGTGCGGCTGCTCTCTCTTTCGACTCAAGGCGTGCTGGCATTGGTACGAGTGGACAACGACGCCCTGCGCGCGGTCACAGAAGAGGAAATTACTGCCAGCCTGGCCGAGGGACGGGAGGCCGGCGTCATTGAGCACCACGAGCACCAGATGGTGCAGAACGTGTTTCGCCTCGACGAACGTTCGCTGACCTCGCTCATGGTGCCGCGCAGCGATGTGGAATGGCTGGATGCATCGCACAGCGTGGCGGAGGCGCTCGAGCTGGCCAGCGATGCCGGCGAAAAAGGGGCGCACTCGTGGTACCCGGTGTGCCGCGGCACGCTGGACGACGTGGTGGGCGTGATGAGCGTGGCGCGGCTCCTGGAGCTCGGATGGGCAGCGCCGGGAGAGATCGGCGAGCACGCGCTGCCGGCGGACTATTTGCCCGAGACCCTGAGTGGTATGGAGCTGCTTGAGCAGTTCAGGGCCAAGCGTGGGCGCTTGCTGTTTGTGGTGGATGAGTATGGGGTGGTGCAGGGCATCATGACGCCGCGCGATTTACTCGAAGCCATTACGGGCGAGTTGCACCCTGACTTTGCGCTGGACGCCTGGGCCGTGGCGCAGGACGACGGTAGCTGGATTCTTGACGGCCAGGTGCCCATATCGGAACTCAAGGCGCGTCTTGATATCAGCGAGCTCCCCGATGAAGCGCGCGGCCGGTTCACCACTCTGGCTGGATTGCTTATGGCCGAATGGGGCAGCTTGCCGGCATTGGGTGACACGATTGTCTGTGCCGGATGGATATTCGAGGTTCTGGCACTGGAAGGTCGGCGCGTTGAGCGAGTGCGCGCCCACTTTCAAAAAGCCCCCGAAAGTGAGTCAATCAACGTTGAATAATGGCCAGTGCGGCCGGCTGCGCATTCGATTGCAAGAGGAACGGCTCATTCTTCTAGAACCCAATTGCGACTCAGAAAGAAAAAAGCCCGCCAAATGCGGGCTTTAACAACAGGAACTGCGCCCGTGCGCAGAATCCTGTATTGAGAGTCAGTTGGAGGCGATGGCGAACTTCTCGCGATTCTCGTTCGCAATCCACTTGGGCGCCTTGCCACGGCCGGTCCAGGTTTGGCCAGTAGACGGGTTGCGGTATTTAGGAGCTACTTTGGTTCCCATACTCGCACTGCGGCCGCGGCCGCTAGGGAAAACGTCCTGCGCTGTCAGGCCAAATTCCGACACTAAAGCCCGCACCTGTGAAACGGCGCCAGACAGCTCTTGCTGCCTGGCTTGGCTGATTTGCTGATCAAGTGCTTCACGCTGCTTGATAAGATCTTTGTAACTTTGCATGATGATGGCATCCAATTCTGTGGGGGAAGTGCATATTGTATAAACAATATTGCCCTGTTGTGAACCACGCGGAGTTGATTCAATACTTTTCTACGATAGCGGCCCCGCAGGCGACGTCGGAATTAAGTCTTTCTGACATTTCAGATGGGCGCGCGAGATGGGCGCGCGTTTCGGTTCCGAATTCTTGAGGCAGACTCAGCTCTACGCTCCAAGACTGCCAATTCGATAATCAAAAAGTGTCGACAGACGATTTTTTTCGGAGCGTGTGGGTAAGCTAACCCCATCTTGAGTCTTTTTCGTGATTTGGCATGCCTCACCTTAATTGAAGCGTGCATGTCAGAGCCTCGTTTTCAGCGCGCCCGATAAACCCGGCCCTCCTGCAAGCGGGCCCTGGTTGCGAAGTTCCCGTGCGGCGGGGTGAAGAGACAAATCAACACGGTGATGCTTCGAGTACTTTCCAATCGCACACTGAGCCGCCATCGCATGCGCCCTTGCCTGACGCGCGGACGGAAGGTTTTGCGTCACACTGCCAGAATAGACCCCATTGCCCCACGAAAGGAATTCCATGGCCACCACAAAGAAGTCTCCGCCTAAGGCTGCGCGCCACGCTTTTGCCAATACTTTGAAGCAGTTCAAGACGCCTTCGGGGAAACAAGGGCAGTTTTATTCCTTGCCAGCTTTGGCCAAGCAATTTCCACAGATCAAGCGCCTGCCGATTTCGATTCGCATCGTCTTGGAATCGGTACTACGCAACTGCGATGGTCGCAAGGTGACGGCCGAGCATGTGGCCGAACTGGCGCGCTGGGCGCCCACTGGTGCGCGCACTGAAGAAATTCCGTTTGTCGTTTCGCGCGTAGTGCTGCAGGACTTTACTGGCGTCCCGCTGCTGGTGGATCTCGCCGCCATGCGCAGCGCTGCCGTGCATTGCGGCAAGAGCGCCAAGAAGATCCAGCCGCTGGTGCCCGTGGACTTGGTGGTGGATCACTCGGTCATGGTCGATTACTACGGCAAGAAGAACGCGCTCGACCTCAACATGAAGCTTGAATTCCAGCGCAACCGCGAGCGCTATGAGTTCATGAAGTGGGGCATGCAGGCTTTTGATACTCTGGGTGTGGTGCCGCCCGGCTTCGGCATCGTCCACCAGGTGAACCTGGAATACCTGGCACGCGGCGTGCACAAATCCAAAGCGGATAAAGGCGACGCTGGCGACACCGGCGACGTCTATTACCCTGACACCCTCGTCGGCACAGACAGCCACACCACCATGATCAACGGCATCGGCGTAGTCGGCTGGGGCGTGGGCGGTATCGAGGCTGAGGCCGCCATGCTGGGCCAGCCGGTCTACATGCTGACCCCTGACGTGGTGGGCATGGAGCTCACCGGCCAGTTGCGCGAAGGCGTGACCGCGACCGACCTCGTGCTCACGGTGACCGAAATCCTGCGCAGTCACAAGGTGGTGGGCAAGTTCGTCGAATTTTTTGTCGAAGGCACGCGCACGCTTTCCTTGCCCGACCGCGCCACCATCGGCAACATGGCGCCCGAATACGGCGCCACGATGGGCTTCTTTCCTGTGGACGAGAAGACCATCGACTACTTCCGTGGAACCGGCCGCACGAAGACGGAGATCGAAGCGTTCGAGACGTACTTTACGGCGCAAGAGATGTTCGGCGTGCCGCTGGACGGTGATATTGACTATTCGCAGGTGGTCCGACTCGACCTGGGAAGTGTTACGCCCAGCGTGGCCGGTCCCAAGCGTCCGCAGGACCGAATCGAACTGGGCAAGCTCGCCGTTCAGTTCACGGACTTGTTCAGCAAGCCCAACGCCCAGGCTGGCTTTAACCGTCCCGCTGAACTCTTGCACAGCCGTTTTCACTTCCGCGCCGGGGAAGAAATCGGTGGCGACACTGTCCCCCGCGACACGCACGTTCCGGAGGGCGCGCCGCGGTTTCTGGAAGAGATGAAGTCCAACAAGCCGCTTCGCGCCGCCGCCAAGCCAGAGGGCCACACCGATGCGCCCGCAGGCACCGACATCTCTGTGGGCAACGGCGACGTGTTGATAGCCGCCATCACCAGCTGCACCAACACCTCCAACCCGAGCGTCATGCTGGCGGCTGGCCTGCTGGCCAAGAAGGCGGTGGAAGCTGGGCTCAAGGTAAAGCCCCACATCAAGACGTCGCTGGCGCCCGGCTCGCGCATCGTCACCGAATACTTGACTGAATCTGGCCTGCTGCCTTATTTGCAGAAGCTGGGGTTTAACGTGGTGGGCTATGGCTGCACCACCTGCATTGGAAATTCGGGTGACCTCACCACCGAGCTGAACGACATCATCACGCAGAACGACTTGATCTGCGCGGCGGTGCTCTCTGGCAACCGCAACTTCGAGGCGCGCATTCACCCGAACATCAAGGCCAACTTCCTGGCCAGCCCTCCACTGGTGGTGGCTTATGCCATTGCAGGCACGGTGCTCACCGACATCATGACGCAGCCGGTGGGCATCGGCAAAGGCGGGCGCGAGGTATTCCTGGGCGACATCTGGCCCACCGGTGATGAAGTACAGAGCCTGATGAAGTTTGCGATGAAGGGTAAGGCGTTCCGTGAAAACTACGCCCTCATTGCTACCGAGCCCGGCAAACTCTGGGAGCGCATTGACGGCGCCACCGGCGCTGCATATACCTGGCCCAAGAGCACCTACATCGCCGAGCCGCCGTTCTTTGCCGACTTCATCGCAGAACATTGCTCGAAGCCAAAGACGGCCGCTGCAGCCGACAACGGCAAGGGCATAGAAGCAGCGGTACCGGCCAGCCCGTCCGAGCAGGAGCTGCCCAACGTGACGGGCGCGCGCATCATGGCGCTGTTTGGTGATTCCATTACTACCGACCACATCTCGCCTGCGGGCTCGATCAAGGATTCGTCTCCGGCAGGCCAGTGGTTGCTGCAGCACGGCGTGAGGAAGCCAGACTTCAACAGCTATGGCGCGCGCCGCGGCAACCATGACGTGATGATGCGCGGCACCTTTGCCAACGTGCGCATCAAGAACCTGATGATCCCTGCGGATGCCAAAGGCTCACGCGAAGAAGGGGGCGTCACCCTCTACCAGAACGACGGCCCGCTGCAAGGCTCGAAGATGTTCATCTTTGACGCCGCGATGCAGTACATCGCCGAAGAAACTTCCACCGTGATCTTTGCGGGCGAAGAGTACGGCACCGGCTCCAGCCGCGACTGGGCTGCCAAAGGGACACAGTTGCTGGGCATCAAGGCCGTGATTGCGCGCAGCTTCGAGCGTATCCACCGCTCCAACCTGGTCGGCATGGGGGTGCTCCCGCTCCAGTTGATGGGAGACGATTCCTGGCAGTCGCTGGGGCTGACGGGAGCCGAGAAGATTGATGTCATCCCCGACCCCGAACTCACCCCGCGCAGCGAGACCCGCGTGATCATCCACCGCGCCGACGGCAGCCGAGACGAGATCCGCGTTGTTCTGCGCATTGACACGCCGATCGAGGTGGACTACTACCGCGCCGGTGGCATTCTGCCGTTCGTGCTGGGCGAGCTGATCGGAGTTTGATGGCGATGCGGCCCAAGCCTGTCGTGCCGACAACTCAAGCACGCGGGCGTGGCGCGATGTGCCTGCAGCCGTGCGCTGTCAAGACGACTGCCGCGTGATCCGGCAGAGCGCCTGACATGTCGAGCGGCGAACAACTGCTGGTCGCGGGCGGCGGCATCGGGGGACTTGCCACCGCGCTGGCGGCCTCGCGTGCTGGGTGGGATGTTCGTCTCTACGAGCGTGCACCGGTGTTCTCGGAAGTCGGCGCCGGTATTCAGCTCGGGCCCAACAGTGTGCGCTGTTTGCAGGCCTGGGGCCTGCAGCGGCCATTTCAAGCGGTGGCGGCGTTTCCGGAGCGACTGCAAGTGCGCAGCGCGCTCTCGGGCGCGGTGCTGGGCGAGCTACCGCTGGGCGCAGACGCGATTGCCCGCTACGGCGCGGCTTACGGCACGGTGCACCGCGCCGATCTGCATGCTCTGCTGCGCGACGCTCTGGTGCGTCCAAACCAGGATGTGCAGGTGCAATTGCATGCTGGTTGTGCCTTGGAGCGCTACGTCGAGGTGGAAGGCGCAGTGCGGCTGCGCACCACGCACGGTAAGGAAGTCGAAGGAGACGCTCTGGTCGGGGCGGATGGCCTCTGGAGCCATGTGCGCCAGCAACTTCTTGCAGATGGTCCGGCGCGCTATAGCGGGCACTTGGCGTACCGCGCGCTGGTGCCGCAAGGCGGCTTGCCTCGGCGCCTGCGCACAGCGCAGGTCACCGCCTGGCTCGGTCCGCGATTGCATGCGGTTCAGTACCCGGTACGGCGTGGCCAAATGCAGAACCTGATCGTCATCGTGCAGGGCCCGGCACCTGACGATCTACAGAACTGGGACCACAGCGCTAATGGCGCTGACCTGAGCGCTGCGTTGCAGGGCACCTGCTCGGCGCTGCAGGATGCTGTGGGCGCTGTCGCCCACAGCAAAGGCCAGTGGCGGCTGTGGCCTTTGAGCGACCGCGCCCCGGTTGCCGGCCCGGCCGATATGGCACGCGGCTTGGTGGCGCTGCTGGGCGACGCGGCCCACCCGATGCGCCCGTATCTGGCCCAGGGAGCTGGCATGGCAATCGAAGACGCTGCCGAGCTGCAGCGTGCGCTGGCCATGCACGACCTGGAGATTCCCCTGCGCCTGCGCCGCTACGCACTCAACCGTTGGCAGCGCGTGGCCCGGGTGCAGGCGCGCTCGCAGCGCAACGGGCGCATCTTCCACGCCACGGGCCCAGTGCGCTGGGGGCGCGATGCGGCGATGCGTGTGCTCGGCCCCAGGCTGCTCGATGTGCCGTGGCTTTACGGCGGGAGCAGGGGGCGGTAGTCAACCGTCTCTCGCTGATTGCTCTGGTATTGATAGCTGCTAGCGCTCTCTGAATAAGCGATGGCGCCACTTTTGCCTGAATTTTTTTTGAAGGCATTAACAGCACTACAGCACTACAGCGGAAGAGCAAAAGAGCGGACAGCGGCGCTGGCTAGTCCGCCGCCGTCATGGCGCGCCTTGTTCCCCTAAGGGTGCGGGCAAGCGCCAGAACGCCAGTGCTCCCACCGCCAGAAGCGCCGCCAGCAGCCCGAACACCGCGCGGTAAGGCTCAATGCCACTCGCAAGCGCCCACGAGGCAGCGACACCCGTCAGCCACTGCGCAAGCGCCACGCCCATGAACATCGCCATGGTGAACACCGCCATGGCCCGGCCGGTGAGATGGGCCGGGTAGGCCGATCGAACGTCGGCGTATTGCAGCACCATGTAGCCCGACAGAAGGCCCACCACCAGCGCACCGCCGACGTCCATCCAGCTGCTGTTGAACAGGGCCATCGCCGTGAAGATGCTACCGAGCAACGCGGTAAAGAAAAGAATCCAGCGGCGCCGGTGCGATGGCCCCGGGTCAGCCCGGCCGAACAGCGCTGGCCCCACGAGCGACACCAGCGACACCAGCAGCGCCACGTTACCGCTTTCCACCAGCGTGAAACCGTGGCGCTCAATCAGCACCGGTCCCAGCCAGAGCCCGCGCAGCGTCAGGAACGAGGCGTACGTGACCAAGGCCAGTACCAGAATGCCGGCCGTGTGCGGCAGCAAAAAAAGCGGGCCGTAGCTGCGCATGGCAGCGGCTACCGAGGTGCCCGGCGCGCCGTGCCCCGACTGTGCCGGCTCGTGCACCTGCCAGGCAATCCACAGCCAGGCCAGCAGCGCGAGTCCTGCCAAGACTGCAAAGCCCATGCGCCAGGATGAATGCTCCACCAGCCACGCCAACGGGGTGCCGGTGAACAGCATGCCCAGCCCGCCCAAACCCATGGCCACACCGGACATCACCGCAAACTGGCTCGGTGCAAAGTAGCGCGCAATGAAAACGGTGCACACCAAGAAGGCCGGTGCGCAGCCCAGCCCGATCAGTACCTGGCCCACCAGAACGGCGCCATAGCCTGGCGCCAGCGCCGTCAGCAAGGCCCCAGCAATGGCCAGCGGAAACGCACCCAGCAGCGTGCGACGCACACCAAACACATCAATGCCGATGCCCATGAACAGCTGCATGGCGCCAAAGGCAAACGCATAGGCCCCGGCAAATACGCCCAGCGCCTGCGCCGAAAGGCCGAACTCCGCACGCAAGCCGGTCGCGATGATGGCCGTGACGGTGCGAAACGCCTGGCTGAGCGCAAACCCCGAAATCAGCGCGAGCAGCATGAGCCAGCGCTTGGCCAGCGGTGCGCCAGCGGCGTGGCTGGGTGGCACGGCGTTGGCAGGGGAAGCAGGGCTGAGGGGCACGAAGACTTTTGGATAGGGGGCGAAGAGGGCGCAGGCGGC
>JBBSRE010000026.1:0-15989 GCA_038243365.1 Burkholderiales bacterium
CGCGCTTGAAGTCTTCCAATCGCGTATCGAGCGCGATGCCGAACATGAGAAATGCCAGCACGCCATTGAGCAGCGCCAGCGATGCCGGGTTGAAATTGAGGCGGATCTCGTCAACGGGCAGCATGTGAATCTCCTATAACCCCAGCTCAGGCCAACGCAGCCGCGGCCTCGCGCACCGCGCTGCGGTAGGTGTCTTTGTGGACGTAATAGGCCATGCGCTCGAGTTTCAGGTACCGGTAACCGCCGGACAGATCAGGCGGCGGCCCGGCCATCGCGCGCTCGAATGCCGCGGCGGCCGGAGTGGCGCTCTCCAGCGCCTTGAAATACCGCGCCACCAACTCAGCCTGCTCGTAGCGCCCCTGCCAGCCGATACCGCTTGCTTCGATCATGCCGATCACCGCCAGGCGGCGCCAGCGCGGAGCAAAGATGTTGAGGTAGAGCTGCGGCGCCATGCCCTGCCAGTTCAAATGGGCGTGATCGATGAAAGGGTAGTGCAGTGTGTAGCCCGTGGCCGCCAGCACCAGGTCGTAATCCTGTTCGGACCCATCCTTGAAATGCACGGTGCGCCCCGCCATCCGTGCGATGTCAGGCTTCACATGGATGTCGCCGTGGCCCAGATGGTGCAGGATGAGCGAATTGACCACCGGGTGCGACTCGTACATCTTGTAATCCGGTTTGGGAAACCCAAAACGCGTCGGATCACCGGTGAACCAGCGGAGCACCATGCTGTCCACCTTCTGCTTGATCCACGGCGGTAGCGGGCGCTTGCCGCCCAAGGTGTCGGCGGGCTTGCCGAACACGTATTTGGGTACGAAGTAGTAGCCGCGCCGCACCGAAATATCGACGCTCTTTGCATAGTGCACAGCATCCACCGCAATATCGCAGCCCGAATTGCCTGCGCCCACCACCAGCACCCGCTTGTCCTTGAACTGCTCGGCGTGTTTGTAGGCCGAGGTGTGCAGCAGTTCGCCCTCGAAGTGGCCTTCGAATTGCGGCAGTTTGGGCTCGGCAAGCGTGCCATTGGCGATGATCACCCCCCGATATTCGGCCGTTTCGAGCTTTCCTTCGCCAGCGTCGATGGTGACTCGCCAATGCGTGTCCGGGTCATCGCTGACCGGCTCCACGCGCAGCACGCGTACCCCGAACCGATAGTGGCGGCGCAGATCAAAGTGGTCGGCAAAGGCGCTGAAGTAGCGCTGGAGCTCGCGGTGGCCAGGGTAGTCAGGCGTTTCCGGCGGCATCGCAAACTCGGCAAACTCGGTGGTGTGCTTGCTGGAAATCAGGTGGGCCGACGAATAGACCGTGGACCTCGGGTTGGCGATATTCCAAAGGCCGCCCACATCGGTGTAGGCCTCGAAGCCCTGGAAGGCAATGCCCTGCTTCTGCAGGTTGCGCGCCCCCGCCAGGCCCGATGGGCCGGCACCGATCAGGGCCACCTTCTGGTGCGTGGGAACGGGTGGTTTCGTTTCAGTGGTCATGCACGGCGTGTGAGTGAAAGTGGAGGCAAGCTGTGGGTCATGCCTTGGGGTTCGCCTGCCCGCCCGGCTGCGCAAGGCCTGGAATCGCCGTGGCTCCTGCCTCGCCCAAGCGCAACTTGCGCGGTTGGCGAAGCAGCAGGCGATCGTGCAGGCTTTCCGGCAAGCAGGCGAGCAAACGCGCGAGCCAGCCCACCCGGCGCGGCAGCACGATATGGCTGCGCCCACGCGCCACGCCGGCCAGCAGCTGCTGCGCAGCGCGTTCAGGCGACATCAGGCCGGGCATGACAAATGTGTTGGCGGCAGTGAGCGCAGTGCGCAGGTAACCGGGGCTCACCGTGTGCACGCTTACACGGCTTCCCCGGCACTCGGCGCGCAGGCTCTCCAGGTAGCGAATCAGGCCGCCCTTGCTGGCGCAGTACGCACCGTTACCGGGCATGCCGCGCCACCCCGCAATGCTGGCCACGCCCACCAGGGCGCAGCGTGCAGCAGGCTGGGCGCGAAGCGCTCGCAGGAACGGGTGGAACGTGCAGGCGGGGCCCAGCAGGTTGATCTCCAGCATGCGGCGCAGCACTGCCAGGTCATCGGGCTCGCCGGTGTCAAAACCTCCGGCGACCCCGGCGTTGGCAATCACCAGATCCGGCAGGCCGGCGCGCGCCACCCAGTCTGCCGCCAGCGCCTGCATGGCCGCGGAGTCGGCCACATCGGGTGTGTAGACCGCGCAGCGTGCGCCTGCGGTGGCAGCCAACGGTTCGAGCACCGACCGGTTCAAGCCCACGAGTGCCACCTGCGCCCCCGCTGCGAGCAGCTCGCGCGCAAGTGCCTGGCCCAGGCCACCACACGCGCCTGTGACAACGGCATTGCGAAACGGCACGGTTGCAGCGGGCACACATGTCTCCTTGTGAATAAGGTCTTGCATCGTCGACCAAGCGGCAGGCAGGCTTGCGTGGCACTGTACGGCAGTCGCACCCGCTCCAACCAGCACTTTTTTGACTCCGCTTCAAAAGCAGACAGGGCGCGCACTGCGCTGCCTGCGCGATCGACTTCAAAAATTGCGCACCCGGCGCGATCCTATGATCGTGGACCCTTGCTCCACCACTTCGAGTTCGCCCAGCGCCATGCCCGCCCACAACCCCTTCAAATCCGCCCTGGCCGACGGCCAGCCCCAGATCGGCCTGTGGCTATCCATGGCGGATGCCTATCTGGCCGAAGTGGCCGCTACAGCCCGCTTCGACTGGCTGCTGATCGACGGCGAACACGCCCCCAACGACCTGCGCAGCACGCTGGCTGCGCTGCAGGCCATTGCGCCTTACCCGTCACATCCCGTGGTGCGCGTGCCGCATGGCGACACCGCCCTGATCAAACAGGTGCTTGACATCGGCGCCAAGACTCTGCTGGTGCCCATGGTGGACACTGCCGAGCAGGCCCGCGCCATCGCCGCCGCCACGCAGTACCCGCCCAAGGGCGTGCGCGGGGTGGGTAGCGCAGTAGCGCGCTCTTCCTTGTGGACCGACCGCGCCGATTACATGGCCGTGGCGGATGACGAAATTTGCTTGCTGGTGCAGGCCGAAACCGTGACCGCCATGGCCAACCTGCCCGAGATTTGTGCGGTGGGCGGTGTGCACGGCGTGTTCATCGGCCCGGCAGACCTGTCTGCGTCCATGGGCCACCGCGGCAACGCGGCGCACCCCGATGTGCAAGCCGCCATCGAGGGCGCCATCGATACCATCGTCGCCAGCGGCAAAGCGGCCGGCATTCTGACTTCTGATCAAGCGCTGGCCGAGCGCTATCTGAAGCGCGGCGCCACTTTCGTGGCGGTGGGCGTGGACGTGCTGGTGTTCGCCAACGCTGCGCGCCAGCTGCGCGCGCGTTTTGACGCCGGGGCAGCGTCTGCTGCTGGCACGTCAGGCCGAGCAAGCGGTTGATCATCGCAGCGTCAAGGCTTTCTTCACTACCAAAACTATAGCTGTTCGCGCTTACTGCATAAGCGCTAGAGCTACTTTTCACTGTATTTTCAGACGATGTATTCCCAATTTTCGCCTACGAAGGACCTGCCATGACCTCCACCCACACATTCAAAATTGCCGTGATCCCGGGAGACGGCATCGGCAAGGAAGTGATGCCGGAGGGCCTGCGCGTGGTGCAAGCTGCCGCCCAGCGCTTCGGCCTAAAGCTGGAGCTCACAACCATCGACTGGGCCAGTTGCGACTATTACGCCGCCCATGGAAAGATGATGCCGGACGACTGGAAGGCCCAGCTCTCGGGCATGGACGCGATCTTCTTTGGCGCTGTCGGCTGGCCGGCGACCGTGCCCGACCATGTTTCGTTGTGGGGCTCGCTGCTCAAGTTCCGCCGGGAGTTTGATCAGTACATCAATCTGCGTCCGGTGCGCCTGTTCGAGGGCGTTCCCTGCCCGCTCGCCGGCCGCAAGCCCGGCGACATCGATTACGTCGTGGTACGCGAGAACACCGAGGGCGAATACACCTCGCTGGGCGGCATCATGTACGAAGGCACTGAGCGTGAAATCGTCATCCAGGAATCGGTCTACTCGCGCCACGGCGCCCACCGCCTGCTGAAATACGCGTTCGAGCTGGCGCAGAGCCGCCCGCGCAAACACGTCACGTTGGCCACCAAGAGCAACGGCATTGCCATCAGCATGCCGTGGTGGGACCAGCGCGCCGACCACGTGGCGAAAAGCTACCCGGATGTCACGCTGGACAAGCAGCACATCGACATCCTCACTGCCCGCTTCGTGCTGCAGCCCGATCGTTTTGACGTGGTGGCCGCCACCAACCTGTTCGGCGACATCCTGAGCGACCTGGGCCCCGCCACCACGGGCACCATCGGCCTGGCGCCGTCTGCCAACCTCAATCCTGAGCGCACATTCCCCAGCCTGTTTGAGCCAGTGCACGGCTCGGCGCCCGACATCTATGGCCAGAACATCGCCAACCCGATCGCCATGATCTGGTCCGGCGCGCTGATGCTGGACTTTCTGACCCACGGCGAAGGCGCGGGCCGGGCGGCGCACGATGTGATCGTGGCCGCCATGGAAGCAGTGATCAAAAGCGGGCCGCGGACGCCCGATCTGGGCGGCATGGCCAGTACGGAGGACGTCGGAAGAGCGATTGCGGAGCTGGTCGATCGTCGATGAGATCCGCAAATACTTGCGCACTTGCTGCATCTCGCCAGGAACCCGCCGCTCACCTGTAGTGAGACGTTGGAAGGCGGGTCCGGATGGGCTGCAAAGTGCCTTTTTTTTGCAGCCAAATAGCGATGCTATTGGCAAGAAGAGCACGGCAGAACGCTTGAGACCCGTTGATCACAGAGCACATTGATTCACGCAGTGAGTCCCTCATTGCATCCAACTGCGCTTGCGCCGCGTAAAGCTCTGTATGCCCCATCGTTGCAGCCATCACTGCGCCGAGCATTCTGTCTGTGGCTCCTGCCAGCTGGGCATTGGCAAGATGGGCACCAGGCGCCTCGGGCCACGCCCGCACGAGCTGGCAACTTGGTCGCGCGAACTATGCGGTGGTCCGCTCGTCCAATCTCCAACGTGAAGCCCATTTAAAGGAGTCAACCCGTGGAAAGAAGAACTATGCTGAAACGACTAGGCAGCCTGTTCGCAGCTGCATCTGCTTCGGGTGCAGCCACTGCCGCCCCATTTCCTTTGAAAAAAACGGCCGCGCAATGGCATGAAATCGTCTCGCCTGCGGCCTACGCCGTGTTGTTTGAAGACGGCACCGAACGCGCAGGCAGCAGCCCGCTGAACTCTGAAAAGCGCGCTGGCACGTTTGTCTGCACCGCCTGCAATCAACCGCTGTTTGACGCCGCGCACAAGTACGAAAGCGGCACCGGCTGGCCCAGCTTTTGGCAGCCTCTGCCGGCTGGCGTTGCCACCAAGACCGACTTCAAAATCATTTTTCCTCGCACCGAATACCACTGCGCGCGCTGCGGTGGTCACCAAGGCCACATCTTTGGCGACGGTCCCCAACCCACGGGCAAACGCTATTGCAACAACGGCGTCGCGCTGGCATTTGTGCCCCAGGGGCAGGCCTTGCCGACCCTCCGCAACTAACCACCAAAAGGACCAAGCATGAAGAAAATCATTGCTGCGCTCGGGCTGACAGCGCTCACCGCACTGACCACAGCCGCGCAAGCCGCTACCGTCACAGCGGTGTTTGCCGGCGGCTGCTTCTGGTGCACTGAATCCGACTTTGAAAAACTGCCCGGCGTAGTGGCGGCCGAATCAGGCTACACCGGAGGCCAAGTGGCCAACCCCACCTACGAAGCTGTGAGCGCCGGCTCCACTGGCCACACCGAGGCGGTGCGGGTGACCTATGACCCTGACAAAGTGAGCTACTCCCAGCTCGTCGAGTATTTCTGGCGCACCATCGATCCGACTGAAAAAGATCGCCAGTTCTGCGACGTAGGCAACCAGTATCGGACCGGTATTTACTGGGGTTCAGACGCCGAACGGCAGGTGGCTGAGACGAGCAAAGCCACGCTGCTGAAATCGGGTCAGTTCAAGAATATCTACACCGAGGTGAAGAAGGCAGACCCGTTCTACTTGGCTGAGGACTACCACCAGGATTACTACAAGAAGAACCCGCTGCGCTACAAGTACTACCGATTCAGTTGCGGGCGCGACGCGCAGCTTGACCGGGTGTGGAAGTCGGAAGCCAAATAACCAAGGGGCCTCCGAGAAACGACCCTCCTCGTTTCAAGCCGCTGCCACAGCCCTCCTGGGCCATGGACGTTGCCGGAACGCAAGGCGCTCATGAGGCAGACAGTCTGGCAACGTCTGATCTGCGGCTGCAGGGGTTTAACTCCCTGCCACCTTCATTCGATTCACCAGCACCGAGCCCACTGTTTTCGCGCCGTAGTTGTAAGCATCGGCCCCCACCGCCTCAATGCCCTTGAGCATGTCGCGCATATTGCCGGCGATGGTGATCTCCTGCACAGGGAACGCGATCTGGCCGTTCTCCACCCAAAAGCCGCTGGCGCCGCGGGAATAGTCGCCGGTAACGTAATTCACGCCCTGGCCCATCAGCTCCACCACGAAGAGGCCGGTGCCCAGTTTTTGCAGCATGGCATCCAGGTCGTCGTCCTTCTTGGTGCGACGTGAGGTCATCACCAGGTTGTGCGATCCCCCCGCGTTGCCGGTGGTCTTCATGCCCAACTTGCGAGCCGAATAGCTGCCGAGGAAGTAGCCCTGCACGCGGCCGGCGTCGACCACCTTGCGGGCCTGCACCCGAACGCCTTCGTCGTCAAACGGCGAGCTGCCTTTGCCGCGCGCGATGAACGGGTCTTCCTGCACGTCGATGTGTCTGGGCAAGACCTGTTTACCGAGCGAGTCGAGCAGAAAGCTGCTTTTGCGGTACAGCGCGCCGCCGCTCACGGCTTGCACAAAACTCCCCAGCAGGCCCGCCGCCAGCGTGGATTCAAACAACACCGGGCACTCGGTGGTCGGCATCTTTCGGCTGCCCAAGCGGCTAAGCGCGCGCTCGGCGGCGTAGCGGCCTACGGCAGCCGGGGCGGCCAGTTCGCTCGCGTCGCGCATGGAGCTGTACCAGGCGTCGCGCTGCATGTCGCCATTGCGGCCCGGGCTTTTGGCGATAGGCGCGACCGACAAACTGTGGCGCGAACTGGCGTAGCCGCCGCGGAACCCACGTGTGTGGGCGGTAAAGAAATGGCTTTGCTGCGCCGATACGCCAGCGCCTTCACTGTTGGTGATGCGACGGCTGGTGGCGAACGCCGCTGCCTCGCATTCCAGCGCAATCTGCGCAGCTTCTTCGCTGGTGATGGCCCAGGGAAAGAAAAGCTCCAGGTCAGTGCGGTGCGACTCGGGTGGGGCAATGTCGCCCTCATCCGGCAGACCGGCCATGGGGTCGGCAGCGGTAAAGCGCGCAATATCATAGGCCGCCTGCACGGTCTGATTGATGGCGGTGGTCGAAAAATCGGACGTACTGGCATTGCCACGGCGCTGTCCGACGTATACCGTCACGCCGAGGGATTTGTCGCGGTTGCGTTCCACGGTTTCGAGCTCGCCCTTGCGCACGCCGACTGACAAGCCGCAGCCTTCGGACGCCTCCGCGGCAGCGTCGGTCGCACCCAGTTTTTTGGCGTGCGCGATCGCTTGGTCGACAAGCCCCTCGAAGAACGGGCGGGAATAGCTGAAGCCGGTGTCGGCGCGGGTATCGGATGGGTTCATGGCGAGGGCTATGATACTTGCGGCCTCTTGCCTGCAAGGGCGCACTGCCCGGCGTCGTCCGGCATTGACCGATCAGTTCCCTGCTGCAAAGCCCCCCGGATTCCCACATGTCACGCAAACCCAAAAAAGGCTATTTCGTGCGCGGTCAGTTTGTTGCTGAAGGCAGCGAACTCGACATCGAACTAAAAGCCGAACTCAAAGGCACGCCCGACGCGAGCCGAACCGACCAGAAACGCGAGAGCGATGCCTTGCAAGACCTCGGCAAAGACTTGCTCACGCTACGCGCCGATTTGCTCGCCGGCCTGCAGCTGCCCGACAAATTGACCGAAGCGATGGCCGAGGCCAAACGCATTACCAACTTTGAAGGCAAGCGCCGCCAGATGCAGTTCGTCGGCAAGCTGATGCGCAAACTTGATGCGCCGACGGTGGAGGCTGCACGCGCCGCGCTGGCGGTGCAGTTCAGCGGTTCGGCCGAAGAGAAGCTCGCGCTGCACCAGGCCGAACACTGGCGTGATCGGCTGCTGGAGGAAGACGCCGCGCAGGCCGAATTCATTGCCCACCATCCGACCACCGACATCCAGCAGCTGCGCGCGCTGATTCGCCAGGCCCGCAAAGACGCTCCTGGCGCACACGATGCCGTGGTCGCCGAATCCAAAGGCCAGGCGCCGCGCAAGAGCCGCGCCTACCGCGAGCTGTTTGCCATGGTGCGGGTGCAGCTGGGCGGGGCTGATTCCGATGCAACCGACGCGCGCGACAACGACGATGAAGACGACAACTACGACCCCCATGACTGATTCCGGCGCGCCAATGCCTCAGCCTTTGCCCCCACCCGAGCCCGTCAAGATAGGCATCGTTTCCATCAGTGACCGCGCCAGCACCGGTGTCTATGAGGACAAGGGCCTGCCCGCGCTGCAAGATTGGTTGACCCGAGCGCTGCACAACCCAATTGAATTTTTGCCGCGCCTGATTGCCGATGAGCAGCAGGTCATCAGCGATACGCTGGTGGTACTGGTCGATTCGGGCTGCAGCCTGGTGCTGACCACCGGTGGCACCGGCCCGGCGCTGCGCGATGTCACGCCCGAGGCCACGCTGGCGATCGCGCACAAGGAAATGCCCGGGTTCGGCGAACAAATGCGCCAGATCAGCCTGCGTTTTGTGCCCACGGCCATCCTCTCGCGCCAAGTGGCGGTGGTGCGCAGCCAGTGCTTGATCATCAACTTGCCCGGCCAGCCCAAGGCGATTGCCGAGACGCTGGAGGGCACGAAAAACGCCGACGGAACGCAGGCCGTGCCGGGCATCTTCGCCGCCGTGCCGTATTGCGTGGACCTGATTGGCGGGCCCTACCTGGAAACCCGCGATGCGGTGTGCAAGGCGTTTCGACCGAAGAATGCACAGCGCCCTGCGCGCGCTTGATGAGTTCGTGGCTAGGAGATAGAAAAACAGTCCCAACGCTTACCTATCCAGCGCTTCTAGCTTCTATTTTCATAGCATAGCTGAGGCACAGCAGTGGCTCAAGCGGTGGCTAAGCAGTGGCACTCGGATGCTACTTGCCCATCAGATCCGTCAGCTTCTGCGCCTCGAACTGTTCCGTTACCGCTGCGTCGCAAGGCACGCAATCGCGCGTCTGCACGTTGACGGCTGATAACTTTTCAATGGTCTGCCACAACAACGCAATCTGCCGCTCCTGCGCAGCGGTGTGGTCGATCAGGCCGCGCATGACCTGCGACACCGGGTCGTCTTCCAGCGTGATGCCATACGCCGTGAACGGCTTGGGCGAGTGCTCGGCCACATCCGGGCTTTCGCCGGTTTTTGACGGAATGATGCGCGCCGGAATGCCTACCGCCGTGGCGCCTGCTGGCACGGGCTTGATGACCACGGCGTTGCTGCCAATCTTGGCCCCGTCGCCCACCTCGAACCCACCCAGCACCTTGGCGCCGGCGCTCACCACCACGTCGCGGCCCAGCGTGGGATGGCGTTTTTCGCCTTTGTAAAGCGACGTTCCGCCCAGCGTGACGCCCTGGTAGATGGTGCAGCCGTCGCCGATGACAGCCGTCTCGCCCACCACCACGCCCATGGCGTGGTCGAAAAACACGCGCTCGCCGACGATGGCGCCAGGGTGAATCTCAATGCCAGTGATCCAGCGCGAGAGGTGCGACACGAAACGGCCGAGCCACTTGAGCCCATGCATCCAGCACCAATGCGCCGCACGGTGCAGCACGATGGCGTGCAGGCCGGGGTAGCAGGTGAGCACCTCCCACTTGCTGCGCGCGGCAGGGTCGCGCTCCAGAATGCATTGAATATCGGCGCGCAGACGAGAGAACATAGGGGGAAAGGCAGGTCGAAGGCAGGGTCGGCCGGGCAGTTTAGGGCAATGTGCTTTGGGCCGTTGTCGTCCGCCAGGTAGCCATTGCTCCACCATGCTTCTGTCAGCAGCCAGAGTGCTGATCGTTGGACAGGCGACTGCAGCAGGTAGCGGTCCCCTCTTACGCCGATGGTGCCGCCGGCTTGCTTCAATGGGCCATGCGCGGCTGCGCTGCCGTTTGGGACCAAAGCCTTGAATCAGTCTTGCTCAGTCATCCAGCTCTGGCGAATGGACCTCCCGCTCGGATTAAGCCGCTTTCGAGCCCGGGAGTTCGCTTGCACATCAAGTTGCACTACCGGCTCAGTTTTTAACTGCATTTCCCATTGCAGTTGCCAATTGCCCTCAGCCGCCCCGTTTTAAAACCCAACCGACACTCCAAAACGCCATGAACCAATCTCGCCTCCCCAAACGCCTGTCCGCCCTCGCCGTGATCACGTCCGCCCTGCTACTGGGCGCCTGCGCCAGCAAAGGCGTCAACCCGGTGGCCGAGCTCACGACGGCGCGATCCTCCATTTCGCAGGCAGAAAGCGCTGGCGCGGTGCAGCTGGCTCCGGTGGAATTGCTGTCCGCACGCGGAAAACTCAGCAAGGCCGATGCCGCAGCGCGCGATGAACGGTTCACCGAAAGCCGCCGCCTGGCCGAACAGGCAGCGGCCGATGCCCAAGTGGCAGAGCGCAAATCACGCGCAACCAAGGCAGCTCGCACGGCTGAGGAACTGGCGCGCTCTAACGCTGCGCTGGAGCAAGAGGCCATGCGCACGCGCTGATCGGCGCGCCCGTAGCCCTCTCGTCCCAACCCCAACGACTATTCCTTTCGGAATTTCAAGGACCTACTGATGAACAAGAACCTATTTCGCCCCACCCGAACTGCAGCCGCCATTGCGATGGCCGCCGTGCTCACCGCCTGCGCTACCGGCCCTGTCAGCAATGCACAGTTGACTGAGGCCAGGCGAGCTTACGAAATGGCCGCAGCTGACGCACAAGTGGTGCGCAGTGCCCCAATTGAGCTGCGCGAGGCACAGCAGGCCTTGGCCAAAGCCGACGCGGCGGCACGCGAAGGTGACGATTTGTCCGAAGTGGAGCACTACGCCTACTTGGCCCGCCAGCGCACGGAGGTCGCAATGCAGGCCGGGCGTATCGCGCAGTCGGAAGAGGCCGTTTCGCAGGCGCAGGCCAAGCGCGACAGCATTTTGATCAGCGCGCGCACCCGTGAGGCCGAAGCCCAGCGCGACGCGGCGGAAAAAGCCCGTATGTCGGCCGAGCAATCACGCACATTGGCAGAACAGCGCCTGGCTGCAGCGCAGGCAGCGCAGCGACAGGCAGCGGCGGCCAACACCCGCGCCAGCACGCTGGAAGCCCAGCTGGCCGAACTGCAGGCCAAGCCCACCGAGCGCGGCATGGTGCTGACACTGGGCGATGTGCTGTTTGATACCGGCCGCGCCACGCTCAAGCCCGGCGCGATGCGCACGGTAGACAAGCTCGCTCGGTTCCTGGACACCAACCCGACCCAGAAGATTCTGGTTGAAGGTCACACCGACAACGTCGGAGGTGATGCGTACAACCGTGACCTGTCCCTGCGCCGCGCCGAAGCGGTTCAGCGAGCATTGGCCGACCGCCGCATCGCGTCAGACCGGGTGGACATCAACGGTTTGGGCGAGGGTTACCCGGTGGCCAGCAATGCCAGCGCCGAAGGCCGCCAGCGCAACCGCCGTGTAGAAGTGATCTTCTCCGACGAAGCCGGCATGATCAAGCCGCGCAGCAACTAAGGCGTAAGGCTGCGCGCATTCGCATTCCCAGCGCGCAGCCTGGCAGCTCAGCGCTGTCGCATGGCTTATCTGCGCAGTCAGGCTGCGCAGCGCAGTTTCGCCCCGCAGCGATTATTTACGGCCTGCCTTTGGCCGCAGCTGCCAGCATGGCTTTGGCAACCCCGCGCAGGATGTGAATTTCCTCCTGCGTGGGCGCCGCCCGGTTGAACATTTGGTTCAGGCGCGGCATCAGCTTTTTGGGGGCGGTCGGGTCCAAGAATCCTACGGCTGCCAGCGCCTCTTCCCAGTGTCCCAACATGCCAGCCACCTGCGCGGCGTCGGCCTGCTGCGCCACTGGCGTACTGCTTTCTACGGCAAAGCCGTCGCCCATGGCAGCGAGGGCTTGGCGCCACTCGTAGGCAATCAGCTGCACGGCCGCCCCCAGGTTAAGCGAGCCGAACTGCGGGTTGGTCGGAATGGAAAGCGCCACATGGCAGCGGTACACGTCTTCGTTGGTCATGCCAAAGCGCTCGGAACCGAACAGGAAGGCTATGCCAGCGGGAGCCGAAGCATCGGCTGATGTGTGCTCAGACTCCCCAGCAACGCCAGACGCCGCAGAACTTTGAGCCTTTTTGGCCTCTAGCGCTTTGCCATCAAGCGCAAGCAGCTCACTTTTCAATAGCAAATCGAAATGCTGGCGCGGCGCGCGCGTGGGCGGGCCAAAGTCGCGCGGTGTCATGGCCGTGGCGCACAGATGGCTGACGCCGTCGAGCGCCTCGTCCAGCGTCTCCACGATGCGGGCGTTGTTGAGCACATCCAGCGCCCCGCTGGCGCGCTGGATGGTTTCCTCGCGCCGCAGCACGTTGGCCCAGCGCGGAGCCACCAGCACCAGGTCATCAAAGCCCATGGTTTTCATGGCGCGGGCGGTGGCGCCCACGTTGCCGGCATGGCTGGTATGGATCAGGATGAAGCGGGTTTTCATGGGGGAGCGGGCTGTGCGCAGGGCCTCTGCCCATCCGTTGGACGATGCCGACGCCCTGCGGCGCGTAAAATCAGGCGCTTATTGTCGCTGTCCGCATCGCCGGGCATGCCTTTTCCGCTCCTGCACCGCACCGCGCCGCCTTGGCCCGGCGCCACACTGCCCACAATTTATGTCGTCGCCCAACCTCCACCCCATGCTCAACGTGGCCATCAAGGCCGCACGCGCCGCTGGCGCCATCATCAACCGCGCTGCGCTCGACGTGGAATCGGTACGCATCTCGCAAAAGCAACTCAATGATTTCGTCACCGAAGTCGACCACGCCAGCGAAAAAGTGATCATCGAGACCCTGCTCACCGCGTACCCGGGCCACGGCATCATTGCGGAAGAATCAGGCAGCGAGCACGGCGCCAAAGATTCTGAATTCGTCTGGATCATCGACCCGCTCGACGGCACCACCAACTTCATCCACGGCTTCCCCGTCTACTGCGTCAGCATTGCGCTGGCCGTGCGCGGCAAGGTGGAGCAGGCGGTCATTTACGACCCATCCCGCAACGACCTGTTTACGGCCACCAAAGGCCGCGGCGCTTTCCTCAATGAGCGGCGGATTCGTGTGTCCAAGCGCACGGATCTCAAGCAGTCCCTCCTGTCCACGGGTTTCCCTTTCCGGCCGGGCGACAACTTCAAGAACTACCTGAACATGATGGGTGACGTCATGCAGCGCACCGCTGGCCTGCGTCGCCCGGGCGCCGCCGCGCTTGACCTCGCCTACGTCGCCGCTGGCTTCACCGAAGGCTTCTTTGAAACCGGCCTGTCCATCTGGGACGTGGCCGCCGGCTCGCTGCTGGTGACCGAGGCCGGTGGCCTGATCGGCAACTTCACGGGCGAATCCGAATTCATGGAGCTGCGCGAATGCCTGGCCGGCACTCCGCGCATCTACGGCCAGCTGGTGCCCATCTTGCGCAAATACAGCAAGTTCGCCACCGCCGGTGAAAAGGCCGGCGTGCGGCAGGCAGCGGACCCGACCGCAGCACCGGCAGCCGCTGAGCCTTCGGAATCGGATGCGACGGCCATGTTTCTCGCTTCGGCTGTGACCGATGTGGAGGCGCAAGCCAACCCCGGGGTAGTGGCGCCTACGGTTGGTGCCGGCACTGCTGATGAAGCAGCCGCGCCACATGCCGATCCCAAAGCACCGGGCGGCGACGCTCCGTTCTGATCAGCGCCGCTGCTCGTCAATAGACGCTGCCCCCAGCAGCAGCAACACCAGCCAAACCCGAGCGGGTTTGGCTTTTCTGTTTCTGCGCGTCCCAGAGCCCGTTCGTAGCGCCGAAGGATTCCGCTATCCGCTGGCCCTTTTCGCCCCCATTCAGCGGCGAAGCGTGCGCCGCTCATGTCACTCAGTTGACCTGCATCACGCACCAGCCTTTGGACAATGTGCAGCGCGCACGGCTCAATCGCCGAACTCCCGACACTCACCAGGCAAAACGAGACCAGCATGAAATTCGACGACGTCATCCTGCAGCGCCGCAGCATTCGCGGCTACCTCAAGAAGCCGGTTCCCAAGGCGCTGATCCGCGAGGTACTGGAGCTGGCCATGCGTGCCCCCACCTCACTCAACACCCAGCCCTGGAATTTTTACGTGGTGACAGGCGAAGTGCTCGACCGCATTCGCGCTGGCAACGTGGAGCGCAACCTGGCGGGCGTGCCGCATTCACGCGAGTTTCGATTGGGCCCCGATTACGTGGGCCCGCACCGCGAGCGTCAGATTGGCATTGCCAAACAGTTGTTCGCGGCGATGGGCATCGAGCGTGAGAATCAGGAAAAACGCCACGATTGGGTGATGCGCGGCTTTCGCCAATTTGATGCGCCCGTCTCCATCGTGATCACCTATGACCGCTCCATTCACGGCAGCGACGTTGCGCCGTTTGACTGTGGCGGCGTGGTCAACTGCATCGTCAATGCCGCTTGGTCGCGCGGCCTAGGCTGCGTCATCAACAGCCAGGGAATCATGCAATCGCCCGTGGTGCGCGAAGAGGCTTGCATCCCCGACGATCAGGTGATTCAAACCTGCATCGCCATGGGCTGGCCCGACGAGAGCTTTCCGGCCAACGCCGTGGTCTCGCAGCGCAAGCCGGTGGACGAGGCGGCGACGTTTGTGGGTTTTGGGGACTGATATCGAGCAGCGCCGGATGCAGAAAACCGGTCTCTGCGAGCGATTCAGGACGCCGCTGAGTAAGCCTCTGTGGGCTCAAAGCCGAAGGGTGCGAGCGCCGAACCCACAATAGGGGTTTGGCATCGGCTCGGTTTCCCGCAAGGGAGTGCAATGGCTTCGCACTGCGCGGGCCGCCGGTCGTGGCCTGTTTCGTTCTACGCCTCCCCCGCCTTGGCACTCCCCTGATTCGCATGGAAGCACTCGACCTCTCCGCCCACACCCCCATGATGCAGCAGTACCTGGCCCTCAAGGCCGGGCACCCCGACACGCTGCTGCTCTACCGCATGGGTGATTTTTATGAACTGTTCTACGCCGATGCCGAAAAAGCCGCACGCCTGCTCGACATCACGCTGACGCAGCGCGGCCAGTCGGCGGGGCAGCCGGTGGTGATGGCCGGCGTGCCGTTTCATGCGCTGGAAAATTACCTGGCGCGGCTCATCAAGTTGGGCGAATCCGTCGCCATCTGCGAGCAGGTGGGTGAAGTGGGCGCATCCAAAGGCCCTGTGGAGCGCAAGGTGGTGCGCGTGGTCACGCCCGGCACCCTGACCGACACGGCTTTGCTGGCCGACAAGCAGGAAGCCACCTTGCTGGCCGTACACGCCGGCAAGCGCGCGCGCTGTGGCTTGGCGTGGCTGAGCGTCACGCAGGGCTACGTGGTGCTGGCCGAGTGCGCACACGACGAGCTGGCCGCGTGGATTGCCCGCATCCAGCCGAGCGAACTGCTCTACAGCGCTGGCGTGACCGAACGGTTTGAGCAGCACCTCCAATGCCTGCGCCAGCAAGGCGCGTTCACCTGCCCCATCGCCCCGCGCCCCGATTGGCAATTTGATGCCGCACTCGGCGAGCGCACCTTGCTCACGCACCTGCAAGTCGCCACGCTGCAGGCCTTTGGCGCGCACGATTTGCCGGAAGCGCACGCCGCAGCCGCCGCGCTGCTGCACTACGCCGAGCACACGCAGGGCCGCCCGCTCACCCACATTCACAGCGTGCGCGTGCAACGCGCCGA
>JBBSRE010000027.1:0-15927 GCA_038243365.1 Burkholderiales bacterium
GTCGTTGATGGTGGCTTGCAGGGTGAGCACCACGATCATGGGCAGCTGGTGGCGCTGGCCCACGGCGTAATCGTTCTGGTCGTGCGCTGGCGTGACCTTGACCACACCGGTGCCAAAATCTTTGTCGACGTAGTCGTCGGCAATCACTGGAATCTCGCGGCCCACCAGTGGCAGCGTCACCGTTTTGCCGATCAGGTTCTGGTAACGCTCATCCTCCGGGTGCACCATGACCGCCACGTCGCCCAGCATGGTTTCCGGCCGGGTCGTGGCGACGGTGAGGCTGCCCGAGCCGTCGCTTAGCGGATAGGCGATGTGCCACAGCGAGCCGTCTTTTTCTTCGCTCTCGACCTCCAGATCGGAGACAGCTGACTGCAGCTTTGGGTCCCAATTGACGAGCCGCTTGCCGCGGTAGATCAGGCCCTGTTCGTATAGTTTGACGAAGGTGTCTGTGACCACCGTGGACAGCTTCGGGTCCATGGTGAAGTACTCGCGGCTCCAGTCCACGCTGTCGCCCATGCGGCGCATTTGGGTGGTGATGGTGTTGCCGCTTTGCTCCTTCCACTCCCACACTTTGGCGACGAAGTTCTTGCGCGCCACATCTGGCGTGGGGCCCATGTCGTGCCGGCTGATGCCACGCTCCTGCAGCTGGCGCTCCACCACGATCTGCGTGGCAATGCCGGCGTGGTCTGTTCCTGGCACCCAGGCGGTGTTGAAGCCTCGCATGCGGTGGTAGCGCGTGAGGCTGTCCATGATGGTCTGGTTGAACGCATGCCCCATGTGCAGCGTGCCGGTGACGTTGGGCGGCGGCAGCTGGATGGAGAAGTCGCGTCCCTCTGCATGCGCCTGTGCATCCGGTTGCCCGGTGCCGCGCACGCCCGCGCGCCCATAGCCACGCCGCTCCCATTCAGGCCCCCAGTGCGCTTCGAGCGCTGCAGGCTCGAAAGATTTGGACAGGGATTGCAGGCCGGGTTGCTGGACGGAGTCGGTCATGGTCATGAAAAACGGCATCCGCGTGGATGCCGTGCGCAGGAAAGGTGGGGAAGAGCCTGCATTTTAAGCGCTGACGTTGCTTCTGAAAATATAGCTGAAAGCGCAATAACAACCAGCCCTGGCGGCAGTTTCAACCGTCATTTTCTATTCTGAGCGACCTGCTGCAGAGTTCACTTGCGCGTAGCTTCGATCTGAATATCGAGGCGAACCTCTTTGGGTATGCCCATCTTCACGAAAGCGTCCATGCCCCACTGGGTGCGATCGATGGTGGCAGAAAAATCGCCGCCGCAAACCTCCGCTTTGAGTATTGGGCTCTGGTAGCAGTTGAACTGGGTGGCGTTCAGGATGACTGGATGCGTTTTGCCGAGCAGCGTGAGCTGGCCATGCACGTGGGCGACCTGGTCGCCCTTGAATTCAAAGCGCTCCGACACATAGCGCATCTCGGGGAAACGCTCCGCGTGGAACAGCTTGTCGCTCTTCAGATCTTTGTCGAAATCTGGCGAGCCACTGTGCACCGAGCGGGTGTCGATGCGCACATCGACCTGACCCGTTTTGGCGGCTCGGTCGAAGGAGACCGTGCCGGTGGTCTTTTCAAACTGCGCGCGATTGGTCGAGGTGCCGAAATGCCCGATCTCAAACGCTGCAAAGGTGTGATCGGGGTCGATTTGGTACTCCGCAGCCAAGGCAGGACCAGCAATCAGCGTGGCTGCGCACAATGCAGCGCGCAATGACATCGATGGGCGCATCGGGGTTTCCTTGCAAAACCCAAAGTCTAGGCACGCACCTGTGAGTCGTGTGTCAGCCCACGCCGCATATCGGGCAGGCCGCCTGAAGCGGACGACGCCGAAAGGCAGTAGCGCCCGCCGCAGCTTCAATCAAACGCGTTGCGTCAGGCCGCGGCTTGCGCCGCGCGCTTCCAGGCGCTCAATGCGGCCTCGGTGTCTTCTCGCTGCTCTGCCAGCTCTGCCAGGTGGCGCCAGGCGCTGGCGCGCAGGAAAGTGTCCTGCAGCCGAGGGGCTGCTTGCGTGAGCAGTTGCTGGGCTTTGCCCCACAGCTGTCGCTTCAGGCAGGCGACGCCCGCCAGGTATTGCAGGCGCACGTCGCGCGGGTTGGCTTGCTGGGCCGCCTCAATACGCGCCAGCCAACCGGCGTCCAGCGTATCCAGCGCTGTCTCCAGCGCACGCACCAGGCGCCGTGCGTCAAGTTCTGCCAGCGTGCCAGGTTGCTCGATCAGTTGCGTCCACACCGGCTCCAGCCAGCGGCGAACCTGGGTAGGCTCACCGCCGAGTTCCGCCAGGCGCTGCGCGGCCAGAATCGCCAGCTCCGGCATGTCGCGCTCTGCGGGCTCCAATGCTTCCCAAATGCCGCTCAGTTGCTCGGCATCGTGCGCACTGCGGATCAGCTCGGAGGCAAGGCCACGCACGATGCTTTGTGAGGCCACCGGTGAGAAGGCCTGGTGCTTGCCCAACAAGCGCGCGGTTTCCAGCGCGTCCTGGGTGCGCTGCGCCATGCGGGCCGCTTTGAGGCGGATGCGCAGTGCCAGCGTGCGACGGCCCGCGCCTTGAGGCAGGGCGCTCAGGCGATCGAGCGCATCGGCGGGTTCCTGGTCGTCCAGCGCCCAGCGGGCGGCGCGCAACTGCGCGCCCTCCCTCAGCTCCTGCGACAGTTCCCCGGCGGGTTCGGACACGCTGGACAAAGCCTGCTCCAGGTGCTGGTCGCGGGCCGTGCGGTCTTGCAAGGCGTGGGAGGCGTCACCCGCAATCACATTGGCCAGTACGCGCACCGACTCAGCCTGCGGCAGTCGGGCATCTGCGGCGCTGAGGCTGCTTTCCTGCTCGAGTGCAGCGCCGGCAGACTTGCGTGCGCGCAGAAAGCGCCCGCTGGTCAGTTGAGCCAGAGCGTCCAGCAGGGCGCCGTGCATGGCGCGTTCTTTCTGCTGCAGGCGCCAGCGCTGCGCCTGGCGAGGCAGGGCCGCCAACGCGGATAGGCCGCGCAGTGCCGCGTACAGCGTGGTGAACGACAGCACCAGGCCAAGCAGCACCAAGTTCAGTGACAGATCGAGCCGCCATGGTGGCCAGAAAACAGTGATCGTGCCCTGGTTGTTGCCAGCGAACAAAGCCGCGGCTACCGCAACGGCGAACAGGGCGACCAGCCAGAGAGTTGCGCGCATGGTGAAGCTTTTGCCTGTGGCTGTGCGCGATCAGCGACCTGCGGCCGCCGTGGCCAGCGCGGAGAGGGTTTCGTCCAGCCGCGGAGTCTCAGCCGACTGCAGGTGCGCCTGCGTCTGCTGCAACGTCGTGGCGGCCGCTTGGGTGCGGCGCGAAGCCGGGTCGAAGTACTTGTTCAGCGCGTTGCTCGCGGCGGCCAAATCGCTGCGCGCCGATTCCAGCTGGCGCGCAAGCAGCCCCAGACGAGCATTGAGCACTGTCAATTTGAGGTTTTCGCGCAGGAAAAAGGCCTGGTCAGGGGCGATCAGGATCGCCTCAGGCTGGTCGATGCGGCTGACCCGCACCAGGCTGCGCAGCTGGGCCGTCGCTGCCCGCCAGCCGCGCTGCAGAGGCGCCATCCAATCGGGAATGCTGCTACCTGTTTCCGCATCGCCGTCGGCCGCTGCGCGCGGGCCGCCTGCCAGTCGCTGGGTCTCAGAGGCTTGCGCCACCGCGTTCTTCAGGGGCAGATCGTCCACCTGACGCAGCAGCTCGTCGAGTCGCGCGAGCAGGCCGGCGGTGTCGGTCACGCTGGCGCTGGAGAGGCGGTCGAGGTCCAGCGCTAGCGCACGCTGCACAGGAGCGAGGCGGGGCTGCGCAGCGCGCTCGATGCGCTGTTGCGCGGCCTTGATGGCGGCGATCAGCGGCTGCAGCGTTCCCGTCAGCTGAGCTTGCTGCTGAGCGAGGCGCACATTGGCTTCGATATCGACGACCAGGTTTTCATCACGAGAGCGCGAAAGGCTCTGCATCAGTTCTTCCAGCTGGCTGCGCTGCAGCGCGACTTCGCTGACCCGCGATTCCTGCACCGTGAGACGGGCGCTGGTCTCCTGCGCCAGATCAGTGGCTTGCCGGGCCAGGGCGCGCGCTTCAATGGCTTGGCGCCCGGCGTCCTGGCTCTGGCGCGCAAGCGCCTCTTGAATGCCGCTGAGCTTTTGCCAGAGCAAACCGCTGCCCACCAGTCCGAGCACGGCGAGCAGAGCCACTAACGCCAAGGCCCAGGCCCAGCCGGGGTGGCGCGTGCCGGTGGCAGGGGCTGCGGGCGGCGCGGTAGCTTCGTCAGGGGTGCTCATGCGCCGGATTCTATCGATCAAGGAATTTCAACATCACTCTTGTGATTTTTGCCATGCGGATGGGAGGCGCTGCGAGGCGCGCTGCGCCGTCAAACAGACTTATTTTGGCAGGAAAACAACGTCCCCAGCCGCCTACAGCCTGCTGATCACACGCCATGCTGAACCCAGCAGATCTGATTAGCAGAGGCGTTTGAGGGCTGCAGCCACGTCGGCCAACGCGGGCCGGCACTCATTGACACTTCCGAAGCCGGCATCGCGCGCGGCCTCGGCGATGCGCGGGTGGGTGGCCACTGCGCAAGCGCGGCTCCAGCTTTGACCCGGCACGGCGGAGGTCAAATAGCCCAGCCCCTGTACGCTGCTGAGCACCCAAGGGGAGGCATCGTCTGCCGCAGCGCGGGCACCGGCCAGTGCTTCGGACGTGAAGACGGGCGCGGAGCGGGTGTACGCGGCTACATAGTCCACATGACCGCCCGCCTGGCGAATCTGCTCACTCAACCATTCACGCCCGGTGCCGCTTCCTTCGCAGGGCTCTGTGTCTGTGCCTGCCTCGCTGCCGCGCACGATCAGCACGCGGTCGCCTGGGCGCACGTGCCCGCTCACTTGCTGCCAGAGCGATTCGGAGTCGAACTGGGCCGCATCAACTGCGGGTTGGTCGATGCGGTCCGCAGCCACACCCAGGGCTTTCAACGTGCGCGCAGTTCCGGGGCCAGGCGACCACATGCGGGTCGGCACTACGCTATTGATAGCTACTTGCGCTTTCTGCACAAGCCCTAAAGCACTATTTGTTCCAAAAAAATGGCGAGCCGCGTTGCCGCTGACAAACATCACGGCGTGGTAGCCAGCAAGGCTTTCCCTTGCCCACTGCAGACGCGGTTCATCGGGCGCCGAGCCGATGCAGATCAGCGGAAATGCCTGTGCTTGCAAACCCTGCGCCAGCAGTGCCTCCACCCATTGGCTCGCCTCGGGCTCGGGCCGGGTGATGAGCGCTGTACGCTGCACTGTGCTGTGGAGGCTGCGGGGCACGAGGGTGCTAGTGCGCGCCGCGCTCGCGCAGTTGCGCAGCGACGTGCTGGCCCAACGCATCGGCCTGCGCCAGCGTGGTGGCGGCGCCGGCGCTGCTGGCGCGGACCAGCGGGGTGCGCAGTTCCGGGTCTCCCCATGCTGCGTCGATGTGCAGGTGTTCGCCGTTCAGGACAGCGTGCGCTGCCAGCGGCATCGAGCAGCTGCCGCCCATGGCGCGACTGACGGCGCGCTCGGCCGCCACGCGCAGCCAGCTGGGCTGGTGTACCAGCGGCGCCAGTACCTCGATCAGGTCGGCTCGGTCGGCTCTGACCTCGATGCCCAGCGCACCTTGGCCGGCGGCAGGAAGCATGTCGGCGGCTTCGAACTCGCAGCGAATGCGCGACTGCAGACCCAAGCGCTTGAGGCCAGCTGCGGCGAGCACGATGCCGTCGTACTGGCCTTCGTCCAGTTTGCGCAAGCGGGTATCGAGGTTGCCGCGCAGTGGCTCGATGCGCAGGTCGGGTCGCATGGCCTGCAGCAGCACCGTGCGGCGCAGGCTAGAGGTTCCCACCACCGCGCCCTGCGGCAAATCCTGAAGGCTAGCGTACTGGGGCGATACGAACGCATCGCGAGGGTCTTCGCGCTCCATCACGCAGGCCAGCGCGAAGCCCTCGGGCAGCTCCATGGGGACGTCTTTGAGGGAATGCACTGCGATATCAGCGCGGCCGTCCATGAGCGCGGTTTCCAGCTCTTTCACGAACAGACCTTTGCCGCCGACTTTGGACAGTGTGCGATCCAAGATTTGATCGCCCAGCGTGGTCATGCCCAGCAACTCCACGTCGTGGCCGAGAGCTTGCAAACGGGCTTTGACATGCTCTGCCTGCCACAAGGCCAGCCGGCTTTCGCGGGTGGCAATCACGAGTTTCATGGAGCAGACCTCACAGCATACCGTCAGTCAAAAAAAGAGCCATGAATGCTAGCATGCTGCGCTGCAGCGGCGCGCTTTGCGCCGCTTTCGCAACGGGAAAAAACGCCATGGCCAATACGCGCAAGAACGACAAAGACCAGCCATTGATCGACGATATTCGACTGCTCGGACGAATTCTCGGTGACGTGATTCGTGAGCAAGAAGGCGTCGAAGCGTTTGACCTGATCGAACAGATACGCCAGCTGTCCGTGGCGTTCAGGCTGCATGCGGATCAGGATGCAGACCGCGCGCTCAAGAAGCTGCTCAAGCGCCTGACGGCGGACCAGACCGTGAGCGTGATCCGCGCGTTCACCTACTTCAGTCACTTGGCCAACCTGGCCGAGGACCGGCATCACATTCGTCGCCGCACGATCCGCGAACGTGCTGGCGACACGCAGGAGGGCAGCATCGAGGTAGCGCTGGCGCGCCTGCGCTGGGCGGGCATTGCGCCGGACAAAATTGCCGAGACGCTGGCGAGCAGCTATGTGTCGCCCGTGCTCACCGCCCATCCCACCGAAGTGCAGCGCAAAAGCATTCTGGACGCCGAGCGTGCCATTGCGCAGTTGCTGGCGGCGCGGGACGACCTGGTGGAGCGAGCCCAGCTTTACAACAGCGCCCGGGACACGTTGACCCCACGCGCTTTGGCAGCGAACGAAGCGCAGCTGGCAGCCCGCGTTACACAGCTGTGGCAAACCCGCCTGCTTCGTTATTCCAAGCTCACGGTGTCCGATGAGATCGAGAACGCACTTTCGTATTACGAAGCGACCTTTCTGCGCGAAATTCCCAAAATTTATGGCGAACTTGAACGAGCCCTTGGCCAGCACGACATCGCCAGTTTCCTGCGCATGGGGCAGTGGATCGGTGGCGACCGCGATGGCAATCCGAATGTCGGCGCCGACACGCTGGCATTGGCGCTGCGCCGACAGAGCGAGGTGGCGCTGCGCCACTATCTGACCGAAGTGCATTTGCTGGGAGGCGAGCTTTCGCTATCGGCCCATCTGGTGGATGTCTCGCCCGCCATGGAGCGGCTGGCAGAGAGCTCGCCCGATACCAGCGCCCATCGTGAAGACGAGCCTTATCGCCGCGCGCTCACTGGCATCTATTCGCGTCTGGCTGCCACGCTCACGGCCCTGACGGGCGGGCAGGCAGCACGCCATGCAGTGGCGCCGCAGAACCCGTATGCCACGTCGCAGGAGTTTCTGGCTGAACTGCGCACGATTGCCGATTCACTCAACGCCGAGCACGGCGAGGCGCTGGGGGCGCAGCGCCTGCATCCGCTGATTCGCGCAGTGCAAGTGTTCGGTTTTCATCTGGCGACGGTGGATCTGCGGCAAAGTTCCGACCAGCATGAGCGGGTGCTTTCCGAGCTCTTGGCTGCTGCCGCCATCACGCCCGACTACGCCGCGCTCGATGAAGCGGCGCGCTGCGCGCTGCTGATGAAGCTGCTGCAAGACGCGCGGCCGATTCGCGTCATGGGTGCGCAATACAGCGAGCACACGCTGGATGAGATGGCGGTGTTTGAAACCGCAGTGCGCATGCGCCAGCGATACGGCAAACAAGCCATAGCGCACTACATCATCAGCCACACGGAAACCGTGAGCGATTTGCTGGAAGTGCTGCTGCTACAAAAGGAGGTTGGGCTGATGCAGGGACGACTGGGCGGGACGGACGCCCACGCTGACCTTATCGTCGTTCCGCTCTTCGAGACTATTGAAGACTTGCGCAATGCGGCGTCGATCATGCGGGGCTACTACGAGACGCCGGGCGTCGCCGGCTTGCTGCAGCGCTCAGGTGGCGAGCAAGACATCATGCTGGGCTACTCGGACAGCAACAAGGACGGCGGCATTTTCACCAGCAACTGGGAGCTGTACAGGGCTGAGATTGCGCTGGTCGATCTGTTCGATGAACTGTCCATCAAAACGCCGGTTCGTCTGCGCATGTTCCACGGCCGTGGCGGCACGGTGGGTCGTGGCGGCGGGCCCAGCTACCAGGCCATTCTGGCGCAACCGCCCGGCACGGTGCGCGGGCAGATTCGCCTCACCGAGCAGGGCGAAGTGATCGCCTCCAAATACGCGAATCCGGAGATTGGCCGGCGCAACTTGGAGACGCTGGTGGCTGCCACTTTGGAAGCCACGCTGCTTCAGCCCACTAAGCCTGCCACGCCCGCGTTCCTGAACGCGGCCGAGCAACTTTCCGTCTCCAGCATGGCGGCCTACCGCGCGCTCGTGTATGAGACACCGGGCTTCACTGACTACTTCTTCAGCGCCACGCCGATTCGAGAAATCGCAGAGCTCAATATCGGCTCCCGGCCGGCGTCGCGCAAGCCGAGTCAGCAGATTGAAGATCTGCGCGCTATTCCCTGGGGATTCAGCTGGGGCCAATGCCGGCTCACGCTGCCGGGTTGGTATGGCTTTGGCTCGGCGGTAGACGCCTTCATCAACGCGCCCGGCAAAGACCCGAAAGTCCAGCTGGCGCTGCTGCGAAAGATGGTGCGCGAGTGGCCGTTCTTCAGCACGCTGCTGTCCAACATGGACATGGTGTTGGCCAAGAGCGACCTGGCATTGGCGTCGCGCTACAGCGAGCTGGTGGCAGACGCGCGCCTGCGCAAAAAAGTGTTTGCCGCCATCGAATCCGAATGGCACCGCACGGCCGCGGCGCTGAGCCAGATCACCGGCGACAAAGAACGGCTCAAGAACAACCAGGCGCTGGCGCGCTCGATTCGCCACCGGTTTCCGTACATTGACCCACTGCATCACTTGCAGGTGGAGCTGATTCGCCGCTGGCGCACGGGGCACGGAGACGACCGTGTGCAGACCGGCATTCACATTTCCATCAACGGAATTGCCGCAGGGCTGCGCAATACGGGATGATTCCAGCGTGATGACTGTCTGATAGCAGCTCATGGTGCTTTGTGGATAAGCGGCGAGGGAGCATTTCCGATGATTGATTTAGCCGCGGTGCGCGACCGCGCGCTGCAGTTCTTCGCAGTGCGCGACCGCGCGCAGCACTTTTTGCTTGCGTGGACTTTCGGTTTCGGGCTGGTGGCTGTGCTTCTCGTCTTAGCTTTCGCGCTGCTCGCGGGAGAGATGCTCGAAGGTGACACCCATGCCTTCGACACGATGCTTCTAAGCGCCGCCCAATCCATGAGCACAGCTCATCCCTGGGTTTTCGAGGCGATGCGCGATTTCAGCGGATTGGGGAGCACCGTCGTGCTGACTCTGTTTATCGCGATCACGGCGGGATACCTGGCGCTGGTCTCGATGAGGTCCAGCGCGCTCCTTGTAACCGCCTCTGCGGTCTCGGGGGCCATCAGTGTCAGCGCATTCAAGATGGCATTTGGTCGGGCACGTCCCGACACTGCGTATGCCGAACTCGTCGCCACGACCTTGAGCTTTCCCAGTGGCCACGCGACCATGTCGGCAGTCATATTCCTCACGATGGGTGCCCTGGTAGCGAGCACCAGAACGCTTTGGATTGAACGCATTTACATCGTGTGCGCAGCAGCCCTCATGACCGTACTGGTGGGCGTGAGCCGGATTGCACTCGGCGTGCACTGGGCGACCGACGTGCTTGGCGGGTGGGCCTTTGGCAGCGCGTGGGCGATTGCCTGGTTGATGTTGGCTGCCTTTCTGGATCGACGCCGGCACCGGCCAGGTAGCGGAGGATGACCGAAGTCACATTGAGTAAGCGATCACCGGCGTGTTAGTCCAGCTGAAAGTGACAGTGAAGGCTTTATCCTGGTTTACATTGCCTTGAACGTGCCTCTGAATCCTCCTCCTCCCTGGTCGCTGCTGCTGATGGCTTGGCTGCTGGCGTTGACATCCACCGCAGCAGCGCTGTTCCTTGGCGAAGTGATGGGTATGACGCCCTGTGTGTTGTGCTGGTACCAGCGCACCGCCATGTTCCCGCTGGTCGTCGTCCTGGGCATCGCGTGTTACGCCGCGGACCGACGCGGCGCCGTCTATGCGCTGCCTTTGGCACTGGCAGGCGCAGGGCTTGCGGGGTATCACACTCTGCTGGTGGCTGGGCACATTCCACGCGCATGGATTCCCTGCGGAACAGGTGTCTCCTGTGCGGACCAAAAAGTGGAAATCCTGAACGGACTTCAGATTCCCTGGCTGTCGCTGGCGGCCTTTGTCGCTATCGCCAGTCTTCTTATCGTGTACTTGAGAAAAACGCGCGCATGAACAACAAGAAAATCGCTGTCATCGGTCTGCTGGCCGTTGTCGTCGTCGCATTCGTATTCGGAGTGAAGGCGTACCAGCGCAATATCCAAACCGTGCAGGAACAAAAGGCCAGGCAGCAGTCTGCCCGCCTGGTGCGCATGCACTCGCCAGTGCTCGGCCCTCAGAACGCGCCGGTCACCATCGTCGAGTTCTTCGACCCCGCCTGCGAGACCTGCCGGGCCTTTTATCCCATCGTCAAACAGTTGATGGCGCAGTACCCGGAAGATGTGCGGTTGGTGCTGCGCTATGCGCCGCTCCATCAGGGTTCCGACCAAGTCATCAAGCTGCTGGAAGCCTCCAAATCCCAGAACAAGTACTGGTCAGTTCTGGAGAGTGTGCTGGCCGCTCAGCCGCTGTGGGCAGACCATGCCAATCCGAACATCGAACTGGCCTACAAGGCAGCAGAGCAGGGCGGCCTGGATCTGCAGAGAGGCTTGGCGGAGGCAGCGACGCCGGCAATCGATGCGGTGTTGCGCCAGGATATGGAAGACTTGACGGCCTTGGGCGTCACCAAGACGCCAACCTTCCTGGTCAACGGACGCCCATTGCCCAGTTTCGGTGTGGAGCAACTGAGCACGCTGGTCGCTGAAGAAGTGGCCAAGTCCAGAAAATAGATTGGCATGCGCTTCATCAGCCGTGAAAGACATTCCATATGAACGCTGACACGCACGAAGATCACGACCACGCCGAGGGAGCGCACGGTCACAGCGCGTCCGTGACGTCAGACAACGAGAGGCGCATTCGGCTCGTCTTTTTGATGACGGTTGCATACGCTGGCGTGCAGGCCGTCGGAGGATGGTTCTCGGGTTCGCTCGCGCTCATCGCCGATGCGGGACACATGGTGTCCGACGCCGCCGCGCTGTTGTTGGCGCTGATTGCCTATCGCGTTGCGCGCCGGGCGCCCGACATGGTGCGCACCTACGGGTTTCACCGCGTGCGCGTTTTGGCAGCGATGGCCAATGGTGCGTCCTTGTTGCTGTTGGTGGTCTGGATCACATGGGAGGCGATAGGACGGCTGCGCGCCCCCTCCGAAGTGTTGGCCGGCCCCATGCTGATCGTGGCCACCATCGGCCTGTTGGTGAACCTCGTAGGCGCCTACGTTCTGTGGCGCGGCAACCGCGGCGATGGCAATCTCAAGGGCGCCTTCCTGCACGTGGTCGGAGACTTGCTGGGCTCGGTGGGTGCCATTGGCGCGGCGGTCGGCATCATGCTGACCGGCTGGACGCTACTCGACCCGATTCTCTCGGTGCTCGTGAGCGTGCTGGTGGTGCGGTCGGCCTGGAGCCTTTTGTCTGAGTCGATCCTGGTGCTGCTGCAAGCAGTGCCGCGGGGGCTTGATGCCAAAGCCGCCGAGCGGGACATCGCCTCTTTGCCGGAGGTGGGCGACGCGGGGCACTTCCATGCATGGACGCTCACTGACGAACGCATTGTGGGCACGATCCACGTCACGCCTGCGGCGGGCGTCGACCCGCTGACGCTACCGGCGTTAGTCGCTGGGCGCTTGCTGGCGAACCATGGGATCACCCACGTGACCGTTCAAGTAGACCCGCCGGGCAGCATCGGCCTTCCAGCGCACTAAGCGGGGCGGCACGCTGGTGCCCCTTGTTTGACCGCCCCTGCAAGCAGAAAACATTCATCCGCTGGCGCCTTTGATTCACCAGCATTCTGATCGGTACATGCTCTGCGCTTGAAGCAGGGGCAGGACAGGTCAGAAAGCTATTGAATTGATAGTTGCTAGCGCTTGATGCGCCTGCCTTAGAGGCTGTTTATGCCCGTATTTTGCGTTGAGTAGAGCGGCTTAGGTACCTAGCAGCTCGCCCACGGTATGCAGGTCTTCTACCCGATCGCACACCGCTTTCACCGCCATCATGATGGGAATGCCCAGGAGCAACCCCCACAAGCCCCAAAGCCAGCCCCAGGCCAGCACGCTGACAAACACGGCGACGGGGCTGAGTGTGCTGGCGCGGCTGGTCAGCCACGGAGTGAGCACGTTGCCTACCAGCGTATGGATAACGAGCGAGGCGCCCCCGAGCGCCATCGCCATGTCGAGCGAGCCAAACTGCAAAAACGCTACCAGCGCGGCCGCCGCGGCGGTCACCACAGAACCGATGTAGGGCGCCAGGTTCAAGGCGCCGGCCACCACGCCCCACACTGCCGCGTTCTCCAATCCAAACGCTGCAAACGTCACGCCGGTAGCCACACCCACCACGCCGCTCGTCAACACCTGGACCAGCATGTAGCGCTGGACCTGTTCGTTGATCTCATCAATCACCTTCAGCGTGACTTTGCGCCGCGCCAGGCTGGGCCCGGCGATCTGCATCAGCTTGCGGCGAAAATTTTCACCCGCTGAGAGAGCGAAAAAGGTCAGGAACACCACCACCACCATTTGGCCGAGAAAGGACATCACGCCCATCGTGCCAGTCCATAGATACTCGCGCAGGTTGAGCGGACTGCGTTCAATTTGCACGCGCTGTACGCCACGCCGTGCCACGGAAGGCGCCCCGTTCTCTGCAGCGGCCTGTTCGATCTGCTCGGCCGCCTTCTGGACCGTGTCGATAGGACCGGACTGGCGGCTTTGCTGGCGCATCTTGTCTCTTACCTTTTTGGCAGCCTGCGGCAGCGCGTCGACCACCTGCGCAGCGCCGTCGCTCAGCTGGTAGGCCGTAAAAGCGGTGGCGCCGAGCATGCCCACCAGCAGCAAAGCGGCAGCTGCCATGCGCGGTACGTGGTGCCTGTGCATCCAGCTCACGATGGGAGCCAGCAGGCATACCAGCAGTGCGCTCATGGCGATAGGAATAAAGACGGCAGCAGCCCAGTGCAGAACCGCCAGAGAAGCGCACAACGCAATCACCGCCAAGGCGGGGCTGTGGATGCCCACAGGAACAGAGACACGCGCGGCGCCGGCGCCAGGATGTTCCGGTGTGAGGACAACGCTCGAGTCGTCTGAGTCGAAAGGCGGCTCTGGGGCGTTCGAGTCCCTGGCTGCCGGGGCAGGTGTGGCTGGCAAGGGAGGTTCGGCCTCTTGAGACGCGGCCGACGAAGCCTCCGTGCGTGCGGCCATGCCGGTCGTGGAAGTCAGGGGTGCTGAGTCTGGTGCACTGCCCTGGCCAGGTGGTGTCTGGCTGGCGGATACGACGGGCAGCGCATCGGCACCGGAGGGGACGGGAGGGGCGTTAGGAGCGGAAGGGGCGGGCGACATGCGGCATTTTGTATCCAGCGCATCTGATGGCGCGTAGGCCGGATTCGCGCGATAAGTACAGCTCGGCCCAGCGCGTCAGCCCGGTCAACTGGTGGGCCAATCCCACGCATTTGCAGCCATTGCGCCGCTGGGCGGCGCCTACGATGACGACCATGCAAGCCCACCTGCTTCCCCCTCTTTGCTGCTCGCCTCTGCGCGATGGTCTCCTGCTTGCGCGTGGCGCACGCTCCCAACCGCCTGAGCGGCATTTCGCTGCGAAGCGCGCCAAGAGGTTTGCGCCGTGATTCGCGGCAACCTTTGGCTACGGCGCAAGCGCGGCCCACTCGCCTTGGGACGCCAGCGCGGCCCACTCGCCTTGGTACTGTGCGCAGCGCTAGGGCTCACCGGGTGCGCGGGCTACTACTACGGCGAAGAATATGGCCCGACCTTGGGTTCGCTGGCATCGCCGTCCAGCGACCTGGTCAGCAGCAGCTACCGTGCCGCCGACCTGTTGCTGGAAGCCGCGCCATGGATCGCGGGGGCACCTGTGCGGGTCAGCGCACTGGTGGACGCCGACGCGCCTGCTGCGATGTCTCGCTTGGGTCGGGTCGTGGCGGAGCAGATTGCCGGACGGCTGGTGCAAAAAGGGGTCTCAGTGGCAGAGCCAGCGCTGCGCCCGGTGGTGACAACGGCACCGCCGGGGCCATCCATGCAGCGCTTCTCGCCGTTGCAACCGTTGCAACCGTTGCAACCGTTGCAACCGCTCCAGCCAGTGGTGGTGTTGAATGCTTCACCAAGCATGCAAGCGCCCGCACCAGTGGTGGTGGGCAGCTACACGGTGTCCTCGCAGCGGGTGTTCGTCAATATCAAGCTGTTGCAAGCCGATGGAGCCGCGGCCGTTGCTGCGCACGATTACGTCCTCCCGCTCAGCAAGGATGTGCGCTCGCTGCTCGAGGTTCGGTAACTCCGGGCCGGGGCTGGAGCAGGGCGCTCGCGCGCCTCCTTAGCCCGCCATGCAAAAACCCGGCAACATGGCCGGGTTTGCTATAAAAGTAAGAGCGGAATGCGCTTGAAGAGTAAGCGCTACAGCCAGTTTTTATAAAAATCTTAATGAAGCATCAGCGCGCCGGCGCTCTTGCTCTTGCCCGCCCGCGCCGGTGGGTTGCACAAGCCGCAGATGTAGCCGCGGTTTTCGTACATTTCGGTGACGAACTGGCCCTTGCACTCGGTGCAGCCGGTGCGGGTCAGCATGCCCGCGTCGACAAACTTCACCAGCCGCCATGCGCGTGTGAAGGACAGCAGCACTTCCACCTGGGCAATCTCGATCTGTTCGGTGTAGAGCCGGTAAGCCTTGGTCAGCAATTCCACCGTATCGAGCTCCATCCCCTTGCCCAGATATTCGTAGATATTGAGGAACAGGGAGCTGTGGATGTTCTCTTGCCAAGTCAGAAACCAGTCGGTGGAGAACGGGAGCTGGCCTTTGGACGGCGACTTGCCGGCGATCTCTTTGTACAGGCGGATCAGCCGCTCATAGGACAGCGTGGTTTCCGATTCGAGCACCTGCATCCGGGCGCCCATGCTGATCAACAGCGCCGCGCGTTCGATCTGGCGCGATTCGTTCAGCACACTCTTGACTGCAGCGCGCGGAGCCGAGGCAGGAAGAGCAGGAGCAGCAGCGGCGGCAGGAGTGTGAGCAGACGTGTTCATGGCGGTCTCGATTCGGTTGGGCTGGATATCGGGTGAGGCAGTGTGAAGCGGCTGGGGCGTTTGCCGCTCAGATCACTTCAGACACGCGGCTGGCCATCAGGATGTTGGCGTGCAGTGTGTTGGTGGCCTCGTTGCCCACTTTGCGCGGCGTGTCGTGGTTGGTCAGCAGGCTCCACACCAAGCTGTCGTCCACCCGGAAGCTGCACAGCAAGGTATTGCGGGATGCCAGCTTCATCACCTGAGCGGATGAGAGCGAGGCCAGCAGATCGGCCGATTCTTCGTTGAGGCCAAGACGGAACACCGCCTCTGCCTTGTCCCGGCGGATCAGGGTCTGCGCCAGCATCAGGTAGGTCAGGTTGGCTTCGCGAATTTCGCCGAGGATCTGGTCGTGGTTCATGGTTCACATCCTTTTCAGAAGGGCCGCCTTTACTTGCCTTATGCAAGCGTTTGCGATCCGGTGAAATGGATTGTGAAACCAGGCCAAAAAGAAATTAAGTCGGGGCTAGGCTGCGCAATTTGTCTGGTTTACGGGGGGTGCTTGTAGGAATTTCCCTTACAAGGATCGGGCATTGCGCATCAA
>JBBSRE010000028.1:0-15682 GCA_038243365.1 Burkholderiales bacterium
GCCTTGATCGTCGCCGACTGCACCGCTCGCACGGCACCCGACACCGGGATGCCCAGCGCGAGGTCACGCATTTCGAGCGTGAAGACCTCGCCCCGAGCAATCTCCATGACCAGCGCTTGCGTCGTCGGTGCAGCGGTTTTGCTGGCTTTGCGCGCCGCAATACCGCGCACTACGCCTGCCACTACCAGTGCCAGCAGCAGGACTGCGACCAGCCAAGGAATCCAACGTTTCATAGCGCAGTGTGTGTTCAGGAGCAGGAGGAGGGCGCGTCGCGCCGGCACAAGCCATGCAGCAAACAATCGAGCTGTCGCTCAATGAATATCTGCGGATCGAAATTCTGCGATTGGGGCACGCAGGCGCCCAGCGAGTGCTTGGACATCATCAGAAACAGAAGCGGCGCAATCACCACGTGCACCGCGTAGTCAAGATCGACGGCCCGAAATTCACCCGATGCGACACCACGCTCCAGAACACGCCGGATCAAAGCCTGGGCTGGCAGGATGACCTCGGTCTGATAGAACAAGGCCAAACCGGGGAAATTGCCGGCCTCGCTGAGCATGAGCTTGGTGATGCCCGAGGCACGCGTGTTGCCAATGCGCTCCCACCACGCGTGGTAGCAGGTACGCAGCATGTCAGCCGTGCTGCCGGAATATTGCTGCATCTCTTCGCCCCACTCAGCAAACCGGCCGACGATGTTCTCGCGCACAACGGCCTTGAACAAGTCTTCCTTGCTGGGGAAATAGAGAAACAGCGTGCCCTTGGAAACGCCGGCCCGGGCCGCCACTTCTTCCACACGCGTTGCCGCAAAGCCTTTTTCTACGAACAGATCCAGCGCGGCATCCAGCAATTCGCCGGGTCGGGCTTCCTTGCGGCGCGAGCGGCTCGCTGGCGCGTGGACCGGCACTTCGGGCGACGGCGCGGCGTCCAGAGCGGGGTCCGACGCGTGGGAGCCAACGGGTTTGGCGGGCGCGGAAAACGGCGGAGAGGAACCAGAAGATGCGGGCACGGCTTTTTAATGACTGACTGGTTAGTAATGTACCTCGGCGCGGCGGGCTGCGTCAATTCATAATGGAAGTTTGAGGCGCTCAGCGCGCCGTCACAGGAAGGAAATCACCCATGACTACACAGACCATCACCCTTGGCGGCGGCTGCTTCTGGTGCACCGAAGCCGTGTTCGACCGCGTACGAGGCGTGACCGACGTTAAGAGCGGCTACTCCAACGGCCACGTGAAATCGCCCACCTACGAACAAGTCTGCAGCGGCACCACCGGTCACAACGAAGTGGTGCGGCTGCAGTTTGACGACACCGTCATCAGCCTGCGCGAAGTGCTGGAAATCTTTTTCGCCACGCACGACGCGAGCCAGCTCAATCGCCAAGGCAACGACACCGGCACGCAGTACCGCAGCGGCATCTACTACCAGGATGAAGCCCAAGGCGAACTCGCGCGCCAGATGATCCAGGAGATGACTGCCGACGGCGTGTACGGCGCGCCCATCGTGACCGAAGTGCAGCCTGTCGACAACTTCAGCGAGGCCGAGAGCTACCACGACAACTACTACGCTGAGAACCCGAATCAAGGCTATTGCTCGCTCGTGGTCGGCCCCAAGGTCGATAAATTCCGCAAGACGTTTGCGCGCATGCTGAAAGACGCCTGAACTCGTTGCGGCTTTCCGCGCGCCCGCTGACGGTCACCACCGGCGCGGCGACAGCCGACGCGGTGATTTTGAAGCCAAATAGGCCTCCAGCGCTTATTGGGAAAGCGCGAGTAGCTATAAAAACATGAGCGAAAAAGTCACGCATTCGTGCGCCCCAAGGGGCTGCGCGTGAATTCGGTCGTCATTTCGGCGCTGGTGCCCGTGGTGCTGTTCATCGCTATCGGGTTCATGACCGCGCGCCTGCAATGGATTCGCGCCAGCGCCGTGAAGGACTTGTCCAACCTGGTGTTCATGGTGCTCACGCCCGCGCTGCTGTTTCGCACCATGAGCGCGGTGCACATCGAAACGCTGAACTTTGGCCCAGTTGCCGTTTATTTCGTCGCCGCTGCGCTGGTGTTCTCTTCCGCGCTGGCTACGCAAGGTTTCACCACTTTGGCGGCAGCGCGGGGCCTTGCGTACACCTTCAGCAACACCATCATGATCGGCGTGCCGCTGGTCGGCCTTGCATTTGGCGAAGCGGGGCTTGTGACCTTGTTCACCCTGATCTCGGTGCATGCCCTGGTCTTACTGACTGGCGCCACCGTGGTGTTCGAGTTGGCCGCGGCCCGCGAACGCGCCAACACGCCTGGCCAGCCCAAACCCCACATGCTGCGCACGGTGCTGCAAGCCATGAAGAACGGCATCCTGCACCCGGTCCCTCTGCCCATCATTGCTGGCCTGCTGTTTGCCCAGACCGGCTGGCAGCTACCCACGGTGATCGACCAGCCGTTGCAACTGCTGGGACAGGCGCTCGGCCCCCTGGCGCTGCTTTTGGTCGGCGTGACGCTCGCGTTCTCCAAAGTAGGTTCCAGCCTCAAACCCGCGTTGCGCGTTGCAATCGTGAAGAGCCTTATTTTCCCTTTGGTTCTGGGCGGCATGGGATGGGCGCTGGGCTTTGGCGGTGATGCGTTGGCCGTATTGGCCGTCACAGCGTCGCTGCCCGTCGGCGCCAACGTGTTCCTGTTTGCCCAACGCTACAACGTGGCCGAAGCGGAGGTGACTGCCAGCATTGCAGTGTCGACCGTGATGGCGTTGCTGACGCTGCCGTTGGTGCTGTTTGTGGTGGCGCGCTCCTTGGTGGCCTGAATGCCGGGTTGAAAAGATTCAGGGTGCCAGCCGCTCGCGTGCCCAATCGCCGCTTTCCTGCCGATACCGCAAGCGATCATGCAAGCGGCTCTTGCGCCCCTGCCAGAACTCCCATTGCTCGGGTGTCAGCCGGTAGCCGCCCCAGTGAGGCGGGCGGGGCGGGTTCAACAGGTGTTTCGCGCCAAATTTGGCGGCATTAGCCACCAACACGCCACGGCCGGAGATGACTTCGCTTTGCGGGCTGGCCCAGGCTCCGATGCGCGAGTCGAGCGGGCGGCTGGCGTAGTAGGCGTCGCTTTCTTCGTCGCTGACTTTTTCGACCACGCCTTCAATGCGAACGACTCGTTCGAGCTCCACCCAGTGAAACTGCAAGGCAGCGAATGGGTTGCCCGCCAGTTGCTGGCCTTTGCGACTGCTGTAGTTGGTGAACCAGACAATTCCACGTTCGTCGTAACTCTTGATCAGAACAATGCGCGTGCTCGGCCGCAAATCGCTGCTCACCGTGGCCAAGGTCATGGCATTGGGCTCTGGAACCTGGGCCGCCATGGCTTCGCTCAACCATTGCGCGAACTGCGCAAGCGGGTCGGACTGTGAAGCCGATTCGTTCAACTCAGCACGCTCGTAACTTTTACGCAAGCTCGCGAGCGAAGCGCCTGACAGAGTGCTGGGCGCAGGAGGGGGTGGCAGAGAAGAGGCTTCGGACGTCATGGCGCGATTGTGCCGCCGGCAAGCGAATCGTTTTTGTTCTGAAAGCTGCTGGCCGTCATCCACAAGCTCCAGGATGCCGTGTGGCTTGGCAGCCGGCGCTCCATGTGCCAACCCCTCAGGACGGCGTGCGAGTGGCCTGTCAGTCCCGCCGAATGACGGCGCAAGCCACCCGCTCGCCAGCGTTGCCGGCCGGCTGGCTCATGAAATCGTCGCGATCCTGGTGAACGACCAGGCCACGCCCGACGATGTCGTTCATGCCACTGCCCACGCGCGGGCCAGAGATCTTGACGTCTATCCTTGCGGTGCCCTTGGCATCCGCCGTCAGGCTGGGAAGATCGCCGGTGTGGTGCTCGGCGCCCATAGCCATGCCGTGTTGGGTGTTGTGCGGGTTGAAGTGACCACCGGCGCTTTTGCCGTCGCCGCTGGAGCAGTCGCCTTTTTCGTGCACATGAAAGCCGTGCTCGGCATTGGGTTGAAGGCCCTTGATTTCGCCCTTGATGTGCACCTTGTCGCCCATTTGCGTGAAGTGCACGGCACCGCGTGCCTGGTGACCCCTAGTGGGTTTCAGTTCGGCGGTGGCACTGGGTGCCTGCAAGTCGGGGGCCTGGTGGCCTTGCATGCTGCCAGCACATCCGGCGAGGGCAAGGAGGGCGACAGCAGTGGTGGTTGCTAGGGTAAGGCGCAGCATGAATAGCTCCTGAAATGTGGTTAAAAGACAGGTCCGGGTGAAATGAGAAACCGTTTGTTCACCGGTACCCCGCCGTGCGTACGGCGCGATCGCCAGCACACCGTAGTGCCAACAGCAGTTGCGCGCAATCAGCGCACGCCGCGCTCTTGCAGAAAAATTCTGGCGCGACACGTCGAACTCACTTTTTACCGCCAGCCTTCGCTGCCCTCAATCGTTGCGGCTTGACGTTTCGCCGGTGGCCCCTGGCACCTGTGCGGGATCTGCGTCACGTGCACTCTGCAACAAACGCTCCAACCGCTCGTCAGGCATGCCTACGGCACGCAGTCCGTCGGCCGTGGACTGGGCATAGTCTTTCGTGGTGCCGTAGCGCCCGCTGGCTTGCTGAAAAATGCGTTGATATTCGTGTGTGCTCAGCACGCCGGTGTGACTGGGGCTGGACTGAGGCAATGTGAAGGCGAGTGCTGGTGCGACGCCTGCGCCAGTGCGGCAGGGCAACCAGCGCGGCGTGTACACCGGCATCGGCATTTCACGCTGCCAGAGCTGCGCCAGAGTGGCTTCGCCCTGCGCCTCCGCCACCCGAAACACCATCCCTTGGCAGCTGCCGCCAGCGAGCAGACAGAACACCAGACCGGGGCATTCGCGCGTGCCCCGGTTGATACGACTCCACATCTTCAGCGCGCGGTGCCATCCGTAGACGCGGGCATCGCGACGTTCGAGAAAGTCGAACTCCGGACGCCAGATGAGCGAGGCGTACCCGAACACCCAAAGATCACCACCGCGCGTTCGCCACTCTTCAGTGGTGCGGCGGAGCAGGGCGGGGCCGTCTTGTGCAGGGGTACTGGTTGGCAGGGAGGTCACTCGGAGGGGTGTGGAGAGAATCGGCACCAGACAGTGCTGACCATGCCAAACTTTAGGTAAAACACGGCGCTAGCGCCCGTGGATAAAGCGCAAGCAGCTATGCTTTTGGGAGTGTTTTTTTGACACTAGTCAGCGCAAGCCGCCGCCTGCGGCTTCGGCCTGACGCTCGATGAGTTCGATCTTGTAGCCATCCGGGTCTTCCACAAAAGCGATCACCGTGCGACCGCCTTTGACCGGGCCCGCCTCGCGCGTGACCTTGCCGCCCGCGTTGCGGATGCGCTCGCAGGCGGCGGCGGCATCGGGCACGCCAAGTGCAATGTGGCCATAGGCCGTGCCCAGATCGTAGTGGTCGGTATCCCAGTTCCAGGTCAGCTCGATCTCTGCCTGGCCGGGGTTACCGCCATCAAAGCCCAAAAAGGCCAACGAGTACTTGTAGTCCGGGTTTTCAGAGCGGCGCAGCAGCTGCATTCCGATCACCTGGGTATAGAACTCGATCGACCGCTCAAGGTTGCCGACGCGCAGCATGGTGTGAAGAAATTTCATGCCGAAATTGTGACCCAGCCTGCCGTTTGCCGCAGAAAGCGGTCAGAAAGCCCGAGCCTGTGCGCGGCGCCGCCTCATTCCGTGCGGGCCGGATTCAGACAGGCACTGTGTAGTTCAGCGTCATGCGCCCACCATCCACGGTAACGATCTCGCCGGTTACATAGCTGGCGGCATCGCTGGCCAGCCAGGCGACTACATCCGCAATCTCGGACGGTTCACCCAAGCGCTTCATCGGCGTGCGGCTCATGATTTCGGCTTTTGCCTCGTCGCTGGTCAGTACCGCCTTGGCGGCCAGTTCGGTGGCAATGGTGCCGGGAGCCACGGCGTTCACACGAATGTGCTTGTCGGCGAGCGCCAGTGCCATCACGCGCGTGAGTTGGTTGATACCGCCCTTGCTGACGTTGTAGCTGGCAATGTTGGGAATGGCCAGCGTGCCGTTGACCGAGCTCATGTTGACGATGGCGCCGCCACCAGAATCGGCCATTGATCGCGCCACGGCCTGGCCCACCAGGAACGCGCCTTTGATGTTGACGCGCAGCACCGCATCGAAGTCTTCTTCGGTGACGTCGAGAAAATCCGCTGCGCGGAAGATGCCGGCGTTGTTCACCAGCACGTCGATGCGACCGCGCCAAGCCAGCGCCTGCGATACCAGTTCGTCGACCTGCGCTTTGTCGCCTACATCGCAGTGCACGTACAACCCGGAGAGCTCATCGGCCAAGGCTTGTCCGCGCGCGTCGTCCACATCGGCCAACACCACGTGCGCGCCTTCGCCCGCAAAGTGGCGTGCGCAGGCAGCGCCGATGCCTTGCGCAGCGCCGGTAACCAGACAGACGCGGCCAGTGTGCCCAAAGTTGACAGCGGAAGGGGTAGGGGAGGCATTCGGAATAGAGGGCATGCGCGAATGGTAGCAACGCTCTCTTAACGAAAGACAGCCGCACGCTGGCTCCGCTACTCATAGGCGAAGATAGACCTCATGCACAGCTTTGTATCGCTTGATCCAGACCGGCAAGGCACTCACTCAAGCCGCCGGACGTTTCTCGCGCAAGCTCTGGCAACTGCAGGAATGCTCAGCCTCGCTCCTGCGCGAACCTTTGCAGCTGAGTCCCTCATCGTTGCCAACATCACCGGGCTTTACTCCGTTGAGGTGGCGCGCATTGAAGCTCCGCGCTCTACGGACGAGGTAGCGGCCTTGGTACGCGATTGGCAAGGCGGAAAGATCGCGGTGGGCGGTGGCCGCTACAGCATGGGCGGGCAAATAGCGGTGTCAGGTGGGCTGCATCTGGACATGCGCCAGATGAACCAGGTCGTTTGGCTGCGACCCGCGGAGCACGTAGTTCGCGTCCAGGCCGGAATTCGCTGGCGCGACCTGCAAGACCATTTGGACGCGCCCGGGCTTGCGGTCAAGACCATGCAGAGTTTCTCCAACTTCACTGTGGGTGGCGCGGTCTCCGTGAACTGCCACGGTCGCTACGTCGGCCACGGGCCGATCGGCAACACCGTGCGCGCGCTGCAGCTGGTGTTGGCCGACGGCACTGTCGTCGAGGCAAGTCCCACCGTGCAGCCGGACCTGTTTCGTGCCGCTATTGGCGGTTACGGCGCGATTGCCGTCATCACTGAAGTTGAGTTGGAGCTGGCAGACAACATGCGCATTGAACGCGTGGTCGAAGAGCTGCCGTTGGAACGCTATGTGGCGCATTTCAAGGAAAACGTGCAGGGCGACAAGCGCGCTGTCTTGCACAACGCTGACTTGCTGCCTCCGATGTTCGACAGACCCGTGTGCGTGACTTGGCGACAGACGCCAGAGACCACGCCGCTGACTGAAAAGGCCCGATTGGTGCCGCGGGGCCAATCGTATGGGCTTGAGCAAAACGCCATCTGGGCCATCACCGAATTGCCCGGCGGCGACATGCTGCGAAAGCATGTGATCCAGCCGATGCAAACGGCCAAGACCGTGGTGAAGTGGCTAAGTCACGAGGCCAGCCTTGACGTGGCCGAGCTGGAGCCGCTGACTCGAGTGATGTCGACCTACGTGCTGCAGGAGTACTTCATTCCCGAAGCGCGTGCGACGGATTTTGTTCGAGGCATGGCGAAGGTGCTGCAGAGAAACGAGGTTGTGGCCCTGAACATCTCCATTCGGCACGCACCCGCCGATGCCGTGTCCCTGCTGCCGTGGGCGCGCGAAAACGTTTTTTGCTTCGTTCTGTACTTCAAGCAGCGCACCTGGCAGAACGCGCAAGACGCCGTCTCGGTGTGGACACGCGAGCTCATTGAACTGGCGCTGCTGCACGGTGGCCGCCACTATTTACCCTACCAATTGCACGCTACGAGACGTCAGTTCGATGCCGCGTATCCAGAGGCGGAGCACATGCGCCGGTTGAAGCAGCGGATAGACCCGACGGGGAAATTCTCCAACGAGCTTTGGCGAAAGTACCTTTGAGCGGCTAGCGAGCGTGAGGTTGGGATGAGCGCAGCCAAGCACAGAGCCGCAGCTTAGCTATTCCAAAGTAGATACGATGTATATTATGTTAACTGCACTTTGTGTCGCCCAACACGAAGGGATGATTTGAATTGCCGACTTTGCGAATGGCGCCGCCGCGCAGAGCGCCGCACCGACTCCGAACTGTGCCCTCACACCGACGCCGCATTCACCGTCCCCCCAGCGTCAGAGCTCACTCTGTGCAGCGAACAACCGGCGTCCATCCTCTAAAAATTGCAAGCTGCGTCCGCCGCCACGAAGTGCAGATCTGCAAACCCGGCGTGAGCGGTCTCGCCGGTGTTGTCGGTGTCAGACGCCACTGCCAACAGCGTGACCTGCGCCTGAGCGGTACCGAAGGCTGTTTGAACGTCGCGAAGGACGTTGGCTCGTTCTTCCACCCATCGATTCGCGTCTTGATTGCCACTGTGCTGAACAATCATTTGGGCACGGTCTGTGTAGGCGTTGGAGGCGCGCGTACCGACCGGATGCCGGTTGTCCCATACATAGTTCACTGCAGCGTCGGGGACTTGGTCGCCGTAGATGGCGCGCGCGATGCCCAACTTGGTTCGAGTGCCGAAGCTGAGCGCACTGGCGGGCAGGCTGAAGGTGACGTAAACGCGTGCGGCGTAATCATCACCCTGTTTGGTGGCCAGATCGACCGACTTCACCACGCCGCCTATGCGCCATCGCCAGCACAGCACGGGCGTCGCTTGCAGGTCTACAGTCACCGGCCGCGCCATCAGGGCCATGCTGGCTTTGGCATCCGCTCGGATGGCGGGTATTCCGTCCCACACGTGAAGCCGGTACTGGGTGGCTGGCACCTTGCTGTTCAGCTGAATCACGGACCAGGGCGCGGGAATGTCTCCGGTCCCGGGCTGGAACACACCGACCCTGGGATCGACACTGGCAGCCTTTTCGGTATCTGCTGCGAAAGTGATGGGGCTTGCCAGTGCGCAAGCGGTGGCCAATGCCGCCTGCGCGGCAATACGAACCGAGACATCAAACGTCATGAAAATCCTGCGCAGTGAGTGAATCAACGCCACCAAGCCCGACGGGTAGCTGTGCCAGATCTGAAGGTTCATCAATGTCGTGCAGCGTGGGGCCGATGTGCACCGGCATGCCGGCGCGTGCCAGGCGCGCGAGCGTGATGTTCGCCACATCGGCCGTGCTCCACGGCATGTCGGTAAAAAGCCCGGATTCCATTGTTGCCAAGCCCAGCAGCGCGTAGCCGCCGTCGAACGTGGGGATCAGCGACGCTTCGCCACGCTGCAATGCGCTGGCGGCGCCACGCAAATGCAGGGCGGTGATGGCAGGACAATCAGACCCGATCAGCAACAGATGGTCGCCGCTAGCCAACGTGCGTTCGGCGGCGCGCGCCATGCGCTCACCCAAGTCGCCCTCCCCTTGATTGCTCCAGTTCAAGGCAGCGGGCAACTGCAGTGCGGCCCACAGCGGATGGGTGGCAGACGGGGCGGCGCAAACTTCCACGGACCCCAACTCCGCAGAAAGCGCGGTATGCACAGTGTGGCGCAGCATCCTGAGGGCCAACGCCGCAGCGCCGTCGCGGCCCAGGGCCGGAATCAGGCGGGTTTTGCAGAAGCCCGCGAGAGGGGCTTTGGCAATGATGACGATGCGACAGCCGGTCATGAATCAGTCAGCGGTAGGCACGCGCAATGTCATCAGGGGTTGCGCCGCGCCAGTAGGCCCAGCGCAGCTTCCACATCAGCAAGATAGTGCGCCACGGGCCGCGTGTGTCCCAGCGGCGGCCAGAAGTAGTCGCCCTGTAGCGCAGACAGACTGGACGTGAGAGGCTTTTGAGCTTGGCCGACATATCGATGTCCTCCATCAGTGCCTGTTCGGGAAAGCCACCGACTGAATCGAACGCTGCGCGTGTCATGAAGATCGCCTGGTCCCCGGTGGCAATGCCCGTCCAGCGCGAGCGCGCGTTCATCATGAAGGCCACGACAGGCAGCCAGCGCGAGCGGCCGTCGATGCGCACGTCAAAACGACCCCATACATTGACTGGGCCCAGCGCGCTTAAGACGTGCACCAGCGCAGCGGGCGGCAGCGTGGTGTCGGCGTGCAGAAACAGCAGCACGTCGCTATCGGTGTGCCGTGCGCCCACGTTCATCTGCACGGCGCGGCTGCGGCCGGAAGTCAGCACCTGAAAGCCGCTGTGCAGCATGCGCTGCGTGCCGTCGGTGCTGCCGCCATCCACAAACACCACCCTGGCGCCCTGCTCTTCCAGTGCCCTCGCCTGCGCGAGCACGCTACCAAGCCCAGCGGCTTCGTTGAGAACCGGCACTATGACGGCAATGTGCAACCCCACATTCAACCCCGCCGCCAAGCGTGACAGCGACCGGCCCATGCCAGCAGCCACTGCGGCGCATGCGCGCGCTTCCATTCGCCAGCGGCGTATTTGCTGGCTTCCGAAAATGTGGGGTAGACGTGAATGGTGCCCAGAATCTTGTTAAGCCCCAGACCATGCTTCATCGCCAAGACGAATTCGGGCAGCATTTCTGCGGCATGCGTGCTGACGATGACGACGCCCAGAATCTTGTCTTTACCCGGCACGGTCAACACTTTGACAAAGCCTTCGGTATCGCCGTCCGCAATAGCGCGGTCCAGATCGTCCAGGGTGTAGCGCGTCACCTCGTAAGCAATTTTTTGCTCTTTCGCTTCGTCTTCGCTGATGCCCACGCGCGCGACCTCGGGCGACGTGAACGTAGCCCACGGAATGCACGACGCGTCGACCTTGAAACGCTTGACGGCGCCAAACAGCGCGTTCACTGCGGCGTACCAGGCCTGGTGGCTGGCGGTGTGGGTGAACTGCCAGGGGCCCGCCACATCGCCCGCAGCGTAGATGTTGGGATACAGCGTTTCCAGGTATTCGTTGGTGACCACGGTTTTTTCCACCGGGATGCCAAGCTCTTCGAGGCCGTAGCCGGTAAGGCGCGCGCTGCGGCCGACGGCGCACAGCAGCATGTCGAAAGGAATGCGTTGCTCCTGTCCGTCGTCGGAGCCTTCAGTCACCAGCACGCGCTCTGCGGGCTCGCCGTTGTCGCCCTGCCCGCTTCCTTCTGAGATCATCTCCACGCGCACGGCTTTCTGGCCGGTGCGCACGGCGACTCCTTCACGCTCAAACGCCACAGTCACCACGGCCGCCGCGTCGGCGTCTTCACGCGACATGAGCCGGTCGCCGGCCTCCACAAGGGTGACGTCGCAGCCCAGGCGCGCGAAGCTTTGGGCCAGTTCGCAGCCAATAGGGCCGCCTCCTAAAACGGCCAATCGGCGTGGCAATGCCTCCATGCCCGCCAATGCATCCCACAGCGTGTCGCTGGTGACGTAGCCTGCTTCTTCCAGCCCCGCAATTTTTGGCACCACAGGCCGCGCGCCTGCAGCGATGACGATGGCGCGCGTGGTGATGCGCCGCTTCTCTCCATCACCGCTGGTGACTTCTACCGTCCACGGGTCCACCACCCGGGCGTGTCCAGCCAGCATCTCCACGCCCAGTGCGGTGTAGCGCTCCACGCTGTCGTGCGGTTCAATCGTTTGAATGACCGACTGAATGCGCTGCATCAAGGCGCCGAGCTGCAGCTTGGCCGTCGGCACCTGCAGGCCCAGTACATCGGCATGCGCTACCGCATGGGCCAGGCGGGCGCTGTGGATCAAGGTTTTGCTGGGAACGCAGCCGTAGTTGAGACAGTCACCGCCCAGTTTGTGAGCTTCCACCAGTGCGACCTTGGCTTTCACCGCCGCGCCAATGTAAGCGGCGACCAAGCCCGCTGCGCCGCCGCCGATGACGATCAGGTTATTTTCGAATTTTTTAGGTTTCTGAAACTTCGCATAGACCTTGCGCGCCTTGTAGGCGTCCAGCACCTTCTTGACGATCCACGGGAACACGCCCAGCAAAACAAACGAGCCGAGCAGCGTGGGCGAAGCGATGTCCTGCACGCTTTCAATTTGCGAGAGCTGCGTTCCCGCATTCACAAATACCCAGGTGCCCGCCAACATGCCGAGCTGGCTGACCCCGTAGAACTTGAGCGCGGGCATGCGGGTGAGGCCCATCAGCAGGTTCACCAAGAAAAAGGGAAACAACGGGAGCAGACGCAAACTGAACAGGTAGAACGCGCCCTCACGCTCAACGCCCTCATTGATGGTTTTGAGTCGGTTGCCAAAGCGCTGTTGCACCCAGTCGCGCAGCACGTAGCGCGAGGTCCAGAAGGCGAAGGTGGCGCCGATGCTGGAAGCAAACGACACCAGCAGCAGGCCCCAGCCGGTGCCAAAAAGGGCGCCGGCGGCCAACGTGAGGATGGTGGCGCCTGGTAGCGAACTGGCAGCAACCAGCACATAGAGACCAAAGAATGCCGCTGCCGCCTGCCAAGGCGCCGCTTCGCGCCAGGCCAGTAGAGGCTCGATACCCGCTTTAAGGCCTGCGAGACTCAACCGCTGGTGCAGATCAAAAACAAAAAACAGCGCCACCGCAATGGCGACCGCCGCAAGGATGAGGATGCGTTTCATGCGCGACGCAGTTGCTGTGGCAACACCGATTTTCAAGCGTGCAGAGCGCCGCCGCAGCTGCTGCCCTGACCCGCCGTGCAGCCATAGCAATGGTCTGCCACGCGAATGCGCTGCCCGCGCGGGTCGGTGTGCATCAATTCGCGCAGGTGTGCGCGGCTCGCCATGCGCGGTGTATCACCGGGTTGCAGGTCCATGCCCAGTTGCTGGTTGAAATCGCAGTCGTACAAGTACCCCTGCCAGTCCACGCTGATCTGGCTGCGGCACATCACGCCGTCGAGGTTGCTGGCCTGGTAGTTGTCGTGCAGCAGCTCCATGTAAGTACCGAACTGGCCCTTGGAAACCAGCATGGAGCCAAAGCGCTTGATCGGCATGTTGGCCAGTGTGTACAGCTCGTTGAAAACGATGCCAAAGTGCTGGTGCAGTTCGCGCTTGTAGTCCATCTGCAGCTGGCCTTGTTCTGGCGGCAAGCTTGGGCCTTGCGGGTTGTAAACCAGGTTCAACAGCAGCCCTTGGCCCTTTGCGTCCGGTTTGCCGTAGCCCAAAGCATTGAGCGCCTGCAGACCTGCAATGCTTTTGTCGAACGTGCCCTTGCCGCGCTGGCGGTCCACGTTTTCGACGGAATAGCACGGCATGGATGCGACTACTTCTACGCGGTGGTCAGCCAAAAATTGAGCCAGGTCTTCCTGACGGGGCTCAAACAAGATGGTGAGGTTGCAACGGTCAATGACGTGCACGCCCAGCGCTCTTGCGCCGGTTACCAGATCGCGAAAACGCTCATGCAGCTCGGGTGCGCCACCGGTCAAGTCCAGCGTCTTCACCTCTTGCGCTTCCAGTACTTGCAGCACCAGGTCAATGGTGGCGTCGTCCATCATCTCGGTGCGGTTGGGGCCGGCGTCCACGTGGCAGTGCTGGCAAGTCTGGTTGCATTTGTAGCCCAGGTTCACCTGCAGCGTGCTCAGGCTGGCGCGGCGGAGGGCCGGGAACTCGGTGGCTTGCAAAAGGGGCAATGTGGCGTGCATGAGGGACGATAGGTGAGTGGCGAGCGGCTGACGAAGATGACTGGCGCTAATCCGGAAGGCGATCGCCAAAGTTCTCGTTCAGTTCAACACGAAAAATGGGGCTGGACAAGCCAATGGACAAACAGTAGTTCGCACTAGTGACGCCAACAGCACCTAGCGTTTACCCTAGGTTCTTCCGGTTTTTTCACGGGAGAACCGCTGCACGAACCCTTGATCAAGGTGATTCTTCCAGCACCACACCCAAGCGCCCTCGGCCGAAAATGCGCCCCACGACGCGATGGCGTAGCGGGGCCCGCAGGCCAACAGGTACAGCGAGCGTTTGCGTGGACGGTACGACCTCAGCGCTTTGCCCGCCATCGCAGCGCGCAGGTTGCTGGCCAACACCGGGCCTGCGCGCACCGCGTGCACGCCCGAGCGCTGCAAACTGGTATCCACGCGGGCGCAGCAGTCGCCCACGGCAAATACATTGGGGTGCGAAATACTTTGGTGGTGGGCGTTGACGGCTACAAAGCCGCGCTCGTCGCAAGCGAGATCAGTCTGCGGCAGCCACCCCAGAGCCGTCGCCCCGGTGGTAGCAATCAGGGTGTCGCACCTCAGGACAGCGCCATTGGAAAGAGAAATGGCGCCTTGCTCTCGGCCGGCCTGCCCGGGCGCTCCCTCTTCGTTCCTGCCCTGCTCGTGCCCAGCGTATTCCTCGCCTGTCTGGTCGGCAGCTTGCGCCCGCTGCGCATGCCACTGCACGCCGGCTTCCCGAAGACAGACCAGGGCCCGCCTGCGCACGGCCGGCGCGTGGCCTGCCAAAAAAGAAGCATCCGGTCCGACCAGATGCACACGGCCGCCGCTTCCCCGCAGGGCGTGCGCAGCCGCGAGGGCCAGTTCCAGCCCGGCCGCGCCCGCGCCGACCACCGCCAGCGCATAGCCTTTTGCCGCACGGGCGTCCGCCAGAACCTGCGGCCACCGTGCAAAAAACGCGGCCAACGGTTTTGCTGGCAGAAACGCATCGCCCGTCGCATCCAGGCCCTGGGCATCCACCGCGCTGCCGACATCGAGCGACAGCCAGTCATACGGCAGGCGCGAACCGTCGCTCAGCACCGCGCAGCCTGCCTGCGCATCGAGTCCGACCACTTTGGCCAGTACCAGCTGCACTCCCGCGCGCTGTGCCAGCGGCGCCAGGTCCACCCGGCATTGCGCGAGCGTGTAGTGCCCCGCCATAAAGCCCGGCAGCATGCCCGAGTAGTACTGGTAGCGATCCGGGGTGACCAACACCGTCGTCAGGTCTGGATCGGGTTTCTGCTCCATGGACTCGAGCACAGAAAGATGGGCATGGCCACCCCCCGCCAGCACCAGCCGCTTCATGCGGTGGCGCGCCCGCTCTGGGATGATGGGCATGTCTGCGGACTGAGCCGCAGAGTCAGACAAGGAGAAACAGGCATGGAAAAAGCACTGGTGGGTGTCGTGGGTGGCAGTGGGCTGTACCAGATGGACGCCATGGAGAACGTGCAGGAGCTGCAGATCGATACGCCCTTTGGCAAACCGTCAGACGCCATCATGACAGGCCGAATTGACGGCGTGCCGGTGGCATTTTTGTCGCGCCACGGGCGGGGCCACCGGCTAATACCCACCGAGATTCCGTACCGCGCCAATGTGTATGCCCTCAAGACGCTGGGCGTGCGCTACCTGATTTCGCTCTCTGCGGTCGGCTCGCTGCGCGAAGAGTTCCGGCCGCTGGACATGGTGCTGCCGGATCAATTCATCGACTTGACCCGCAAGCGCGACGGCACTTTTTTTGGTGATGGCGCGGTGGCGCATGTGTCGATGGCGCAGCCGGTGTGCCCACTTCTGTCTGATGCGCTGGCCCGCGCGGTAGACGCCGCCAAGTTCAACGAGCCGGTGCAGTTGCACCGAGGTGGCACTTACGTCTGTATTGAAGGACCCCAGTTTTCCACCATGGCCGAGTCGCACTGGTACCGCAGCATGGGCGCCAGCGTGATTGGCATGACCAACATGCCCGAGGCCAAACTCGCGCGCGAGGCACAGATGGCCTATGCCAGCCTGAACATGGTCACCGACTACGACTGCTGGCACCCA
>JBBSRE010000029.1:0-15638 GCA_038243365.1 Burkholderiales bacterium
CAAATCCATGTTCAACCGCGAATGCCAAGCGGAGGCGTGCGAGCAGGTGCCGAGGGCGACATGGAGAGGCCAATGTTCATGTCGGATGCAGGCACCGAATGCTCCTCCATTGCAGCAGCTACGAGCTTGGTCAAGGATCCTCTTGAAACTCCAACGACTCGTTCTTAATGAAGACAAACGGAAAGTGCCATGAAGAGAGCGACTGTCGCAGCGAGTGGCGGTTCTATGATGACGGCGCACAAGCCCGTGCTTCCGCCCTCGCTCTTGCAACCGGTGACTCAGCCTTCCCCCTCCCCTTCCCCTTCTCCTTCTGCCACGCCTGATTGGCGCGCCGCCCTTGCCGATCTATCGCCAGCCAACTTTGGCATGGTCATGGCGACGGGCATTGTCTCGATTGCAGCCCACATGCTCGGCCATCGCACCCTTGCCCTCGGCCTGTTTGCGCTCAACGCTGCGCTCTACGTCTTGCTGTGGGTGCTCTACGTCGCACGCTTCGTGCTGTTTCGCGAGCGCTTTCTGGCAGATTTGCTGGGGCATCTTCGCGGGCCGGCATTCTTCACCACCGTGGCAGCCACGAACGTGCTCGGCAGCCAATGCCTGCTGCTCATGCATTGGACCGGCGCAGGCCTGGCGATGTGGTACGCGGGTGTCGCACTGTGGCTGCTGCTTACCTACACCATCTTTACCGCGCTTACCATCAAGGAGAACAAGCCTACGCTGGACCGCGGCATCAGCGGCGGCTGGCTGCTCGCGGTGGTGGCGACGCAGTCGGTCGCGGTCCTCAGCGCGCTGCTTGCGGCGCAGATAGGGCAGCCATATCGGCTGGAGCTGAACTTCTTTGCGCTTTCGATGTGGCTCTGGGGCGGCATGCTCTACATCTGGATGATGTCGCTCATCTTCTACCGCTACACGTTTTTTCCGTTCAGCCCAGGGGATCTGTCACCGCCCTATTGGATCAACATGGGTGCCATGGCCATTTCAACCCTGGCCGGCTCGCTGCTGATCGTCAATACGCCTGATGCACCATTCCTCGCTTCGCTGCTGCCTTTTCTCAAAGGTTTCACGGTTTTCTACTGGGCGACGGGCACGTGGTGGATTCCCATGCTGCTGGTGCTCGCCATCTGGCGCTACGGAGTCAAACGGTTTGGCTTGCGCTACGACCCACTGTATTGGGGAGCCGTGTTTCCGCTCGGTATGTACGCAGCGTGCACACAGGAAATGCGGCTCGCCATGGGTATCGATTTCCTGAGCCTGCTGCCGACGGTGTTCCTCGTGGTGGCGCTGCTCGCTTGGGCTGCGGCCGCGTTGGGCGCAGCGCGCTCGGCCTGGAGGATCGTGGCGACGTCGCACTGAGGTTGGCGTGCCCCCTCCTGTCACGCCGGCTGATCCGACACCGTTTCGGCAAGAAAGTCTAGAAACTTTCGCACGGCTGGGGCCAAGCCCCGGCGCGAGGGAAAGACGGCGTGAAAAATGCCTGGCGGCTGCGTCCAATCAGGCAGCACGCGCACCAGAGTTCCGTTGAGGATTTCGTCCTGGCACATGTAATCGGGCAACCAGCACAGGCCTGTCCCGGCAAGCGCGGCAAATTTGAGCGTGTGCAGGTCATCGGCCACGTAGCGCGGCTGGTGCTGCACGGTCTCGCGAACCCCGCCTGGCCCAATCAGGCCCCAGGTAGCTTTGCCATCCTGCGCCGACATGGCGATGCTGTCGAGCTTGGCCAAGTCGGCCAATGTGCGCGGGGTGCTTTGCCGCGCCAGCAGCTTGGGGCTCGCCACCATGAACTGGCTGGTGCGCTCCAGGCGCTTGACCACCATACTGGCGCTCCCTTCGACAGATTCGCGCACGCGCAGGCCTACGTCCACGCCCTCTTCCACCAGGTTCACCACCCGGTTGGTCACCAGCAGCTCCGCCCGCACAAACGGATAGCGAGCCAGAAACTCGGGCATCAGCTCGCCGACGACTGAATGCGCAATCGTCACAGGGCAGCTCACCCGCAGCATGCCGCGCGGCTCGGTCTGCACCTGCGCCACGGCGTCCGCGGCGGCCTGCGCCGATTCGCGCACCGCCTGACAGTGCCTCAGGAACGCTTCGCCCACATCCGTGAGCGAGAGCTTGCGGGTCGTGCGGTGCAGCAGGCGCACTCCGAGCTGACTCTCAAGCTCCGACACGCGGCGCGAGAGGCGCGACTTCGGGATGCCCAGGACACGGCCTGCAGCTGCAAAGCCACCGCGCTCTACGACTTCCGCGAAATACAGCATGTCGTTCAGGTCTTGCATGGTTTTATCGCGAAATTTGAAACGGAGAGGCGCAATACTGCCAGTTTTTCGGTGATTGCGGTTTCCTATGCGCTCAATTGGCGCATCCCGCTCATGGCCTTCAAGCGATATCCGGTGCAGCGCTTGACGCTTGATTCGGCCGTCACCGCCAGAGCGTCGGTTGCTCGGCGCTATTCATCAACCGTGACGCGAACGACATTCGCCTTCCGCCTTCCGCCTTCCGCCTTCCTCAGCATTATTCGAAAAAATTGGATCAAAAGCGCCTATAACGCACGCCAGTCAAGCGCCAAAAGCTACATTATTGATAGCGTATAGCGTTCTACCTCAGCCTAGTGTGTGGCCCCTCCTAGTGTGTGGCCCCTATCACGTAGCGATCACGCCAGCCGGCTTGCCTGCTCAAGCACCTTTGCAGAGGGGCGAGATACTCGGTAGAGGGTGGTCTCCCACGCCCCGGGCCGTGAGGCAAACTTCATCCGTGCTGTGTGGACCCAATCTTTTTAGCAAGGAGCAGGACGTTGCTCGCTGCACGGCGCCCGGTAAATTGGATAATCCGACGGCGGCTTCGAGGGTGCAGGGGCGTTTCGGACGACGGTCCTACGCCGCGAGCCTTCCTCGCCCATCAAGCTGTTGCTACCGGGCCTTCCATGCACGAGAGGGCTGGCCAGGTAGAACCCACACAGATGCCGTATGAACACACCTTTACCGCACGCCGCCGCTGACGACCACACCGCCGCACCGCAGACCGGCAACGCATCTGCGGATTTGCCCGCGTTTCTGCGAGCTGCCGGCGCCATGAGCGCGCTGATTTCGGCATTTGACTGGAGCCGCACCGCGCTGGGACCGCTGGCTGACTGGCCTGAAAGCATGACCGCCCAGTTGGCGCTGATGCTGAGTTCGCAGGTGCCCATGGTGATGCTGTGGGGCATTGAGGGCGTGATGATCTACAACGATGGCTATTCGGTATTTGCCGAAAAACGCCACCCGTCCAGCCTGGGCCAACCGGTGCGCGAGACTTGGCCTGAGGTCGCGGCTTTCAACGACCATGTGCTGACCCAGTGCCTGGCGGGCGAAACGCTGTCATACAAGGATCAGGAATTCGTGCTGCAGCGCACTGGCGAACCTGAGCAGGTATGGATTGACCTGGACTATTCACCCGTTCTGAACGCTGCCGGCACGCCTGTGGCGGTATTGGCCATAGTCGCCGAAACCACTGACAAAGTGCGCGCCCAACGGCGCGTGAACAGCGAGCGCGAGCGCCTGCACCGCATGTTTGCCCAGACACCCAGCTTCATGGCCATGCTGAGTGGTCCCGAGCATGTGTTCGACTTTGCCAACCCAGCCTACATCCAGCTGGTGGGCCACCGGGGCGTGATGGGAAAATCGGTGCGTGAGGCCCTGCCGGACGTGGAGGGGCAAGGTTTTCTGGAGCAGCTTGACACGGTTTACACCAGCGGTGAACCGGTATTTGGTTATTCTGTGCCGGTGCTGCTACAGCGCACGCCGGGCGCGTCGCCCGAGCAGCGCCACGTGGACTTTGTGTATCAGCCGCTGCGCGACGACGACGACCAGGTGATGGGCATTTTTGTCGAAGGCTCGGACGTCACCGCCCGCATCGACGCCGAAGCAGCCGCGCGCGCGAGCGAACTGGAGCTGCGCGAATTTGCCCAAGCGATGCCCAACCACGTGTGGGCGGCTCGGCCCGACGGCCAGCTGGATTGGTTCAACGACCGGGTGCTGAGCTACAGCGGAATGAGTCTGGAAGAGCTGCTCGAGCGGACTTGGGCGGTTTTGGTGCATGAAGATGACTTGGCGGTGGCGCAAACCCAGTGGGCGCATGCACTGCTGAGCGGCCAGCCTTACGAGGTCGAATTCAGGCTGCGCCGCGCTGACGGGAGCTACTTTTGGCACTTGGCGCGCGCCCAGCCCATCCGGGATGCGCAGGGCCAGATCACGCGCTGGGTGGGCACCAACACCGATATTGACGAACAAAAACGCACCGCGCGTGCGTTGGCGCACCTGAACGACAACCTGGAGCAGCAGGTAGCCGCGCGCACGGCCGAGCGCGACAGCATATGGCGCCTGTCGACCGACCTGATGCTAGTGGCCGACTTGCAGGGCGCCATCCTGTCGGTCAACCCGGCGTGGACAGCGTTGCTGGGCTGGACGCCGGATGAGCTGTTAGGGCGAGCCTTCTTCGATCTTCTGCATCCTGACGACCACGCCGCCACACAAGCGGAGATGGCCAGGCTCGAGCAGGGCGCCACCACGTTCCGTTTTGAAAACCGCTACCGGCGGCGCAACGGCAGCTACTGCCTGGTGATGTGGATGGCGGTGCCTGAGGCAGGCCTGGTGCACGCTGTAGGTCGCGACATCACCGCCGACCGCGAGGCCGCACTTGCGCTCAAGCACACCGAAGCCGCATTGCAGCAGGCGCAGAAGATGGAAAGCATCGGTCAGCTCACAGGCGGGGTGGCACATGACTTCAACAACTTGCTGCAGGTCATTTCGGGCAACCTGCAGCTGCTTGGACGCGCCGTTGGAGGGCAAGAGCGCGCTGCAGGCTATGTCAAGAGCGCGCTCGACGGCGTGCGCCGCGCGGCCAAGCTGGCCAGCCAGTTGCTGGCTTTTTCACGCCGTCAGCCGCTCGAACCCAAAACCGTCAACCTGGGGCGCTTTGTCACGGGGCTGGAAGAGCTGCTGCGCCGCACGCTGGACGAGGGAGTCACCGTGGAAACCGTAGTCGCAGACGGTCTGTGGAATTCGCTGGTCGACCCGACGCAGGTGGAAAACGCGCTGCTCAACCTGGCCATCAACGCGCGCGACGCGATGGACGGCAGCGGCCGCCTGACCATCGAAGCGCGCAACGCGCTGCTCGACGAAGCCTATGCACGCGAGCAGACCGACCTGGTGGCCGGCGAGTACGTGTTGCTGTCGGTGACCGACACCGGGAGTGGCATGGCACCTGACGTGCTGCTGCGGGCGTTCGAGCCGTTCTTCTCGACCAAGGCGGAAGGCCATGGCACGGGCCTGGGGCTGTCAATGGTCTATGGTTTTATCAAACAGTCCGGCGGGCATGTGAAAGTGTTCAGCGAGCCCGGGCACGGCACCACCATCAAGCTGTACCTGCCGCGCAGTCTGGACGACGAGGCTACGGCGATTGCGCCGCCGCAGCCAGAAGACCCGGGCGGCAGCGAAACCGTTCTGGTGGCCGAGGACGACGACGGCGTGCGCGCTACGGTGGTCGAGCTGCTGCAGCAGCTGGGATACAAGGTGCTGCAGGCGAGCGACGCTGCCAGCGCGCTGGCCACGATCGACACGGGCGTCCATATCGACCTGCTGTTCACTGACGTGGTGATGCCCGGCACCTTGCGCAGCCCGGAGCTGGCACGGCTGGCGCGGGAGCGTCGGCCGCACATGGCAGTGCTGTTCACCTCGGGCTATGCGCAAGACGCCATCGTGCACAGCGGCCGGCTGGACCCGGGCCTGGACCTGCTCGGCAAGCCCTACACGCAGGACGCACTGGCCAGCAAGATTCGCCACGTACTGGCTTACCAGAGCCGCGCGCCGATGCCGGCCTTGATTTCGCCGCCGCCATCACGCCCATCGCCGCCGCGAGCAACGCACTGACGCCAGCGCGGCTGCACGGGCTATTGGTTCGTGCCACGCGTCAATAGCGGCAGGGTCCAAATGAGGCGTCTTGGCTTAGAAAAATCAGAGCTCCACATGCGCTGTTTTATGGCACGCAACAGATGGTCCGCGCGGAGCTGCCCCGCCTTGCGCCAGCGCGGGCACTTGACCTGCGGACCCCTACAGACTTCTAAGGTCGCAGCGCCACGTTGTTCAGCTTGTCGAGACGCTCTGGCCAGCTGGCTGTTTGCGCCGACTGCAACAAGATTCGGGTCCACGCGACCCAGGCATCCCAGGCGACGCGTTTGTCCCAGGCGTTGCCCCAAGCACTGAACTGCTGCAAGGCGCCGGCAGCGGCTAGCGCCGCGTCTGCATCGCGCCCGGCAGAAAGATAGAGCTGCGCCAGCACCATCTGCGGCTCGCCCACATGAGGGTTGTGCCGCACCGCCTGCTCCAGCACGAGCGTCGCAGCATCGAGATCCACCAGCGGCTGGTCTTGTTGAATAACGGACCAGTAGAGCGACGTCGCAGCCGCCTCGTCAGCGGCAGACAGCGTGGCTCGGCATTGGTCAAACACCGGCGGCACCGGCAGCAACCCGGCCAGTGCCGGATGACTCAGTGCGCGGCCCAGCACCGAGATCTGGTGCAGCATGCGCGCGGTCGGCCGCATCGGGCCAGGCCAAAGCGAGGCCGCCCAATGCACGTTTTGCGGACGGTGCTGTACTTGCGGAAAACGCGAATAGATGTCGTCTTGCCAGCTGAACCACTGTTCGATGGTGTCGGCCATGCTGACCACGATGAAAGCGGCCACTTGTTGGGCGCTAAGTGCATGCTGGCTATCGCCATCTTCGAGAACGACACTGCCGTCGGACTCGATCAGGCCGTCAGCAACGCGCTGCACGAACTGCGCGCGCGGCCGCTTGCAGAACAGGTACACCAGCTCTTCCGCCTCCTCGCCCACCAGCTCCCTCAGCCGGGCTCGCTCGCTCTCAGGGTCAAACTTGACCAGATCGACAAACGCGTTGCCGTACACACTGTGAAGCAACCCCAGCAGCCGCACTTCGCGCGGCTGCTTCCACAGGGCAAGCGAGCGAGCAACACCCACCAAGTGGTGGCGAAAAGTGCCCGCCTTGTGCCAATCCTGGCCTACGCCGCGCGCCAGCACCATGGGAAGAACGTTGGCCAGATCAACGTCGCGTGCCAACCAGTCCTCATCGAGCAGCGCCTGGGCGCGTACAAAAAGTTCGGGATTCAGGGCTTGAAACGGGTGGCTCATGTCGGGCGGTGCGGGGTGGGAAGGTGCTCAGTATGAGCGCTTGTCAGGCGCTGTCACTGCCGGTTCGTGCTGAGAAGCGCGCAACGGCTTCTGCTGCTCCAACCTGCATGGCACGCCGCTACGGGCACAAGTCCGCACAAGTTCGAACTACCGTGCGGCAGCGTTCGGAAAGCCGTGTGCCGCGTGATTCCTTCGGTGCATGGTGGAATGCGGATGCACAGGCCCCTAAAATAAGTCACGCTTATGTTGAGGCAGATTTGGCAAGGGTCTCTCCCGATGGGAGGCTTCTTGCGCGTGCCTTACATTTTTAAGGTGGTACCGCACTGCGGTCCGCCTATCTTAGAGTTGATCACTGGAGACTTCATGAACTTTCTTTCCTCAGCGCCTTCTCTCCCCCGCCGGACACTGCTGATGGGCGCGCTTGCAGGCGCGACCCTTCCTCTGTCCCGGCTGGCCTTTGCGCAGCAAAAATTCATCAACGTGCTCACCGGCGGCCAGAGTGGCGTGTATTACCCGATGGGCGTGGCACTGTCGCAGCTGTATGGAAACGCCATCCCTGACGCCAAAGTCACGGTGCAGTCGACAAAAGCCTCGGCCGAAAACCTGAACTTGTTGCAGGCCGGTCGTGGTGAGATTGCCTTCACGCTGGGCGATGCGTTGTCGGACGCCTGGAACGGTGACACCGAAGCAGGATTTGCCACGCCACTCAAGAAGTTGCGCGCAGTGGCGGGCATCTACCCGAACTACATCCAGATCGTCGCCAATGCCGACTCTGGCATCAAGACCCTCGCCGACCTCAAAGGCAAACGCATCTCTGTCGGTGCGCCCAAGTCTGGCACCGAACTCAACGCACGCGCGGTCCTCAAGGCCGCCGGCCTGTCGTACAAGGATTTTGCCAAGGTCGAATATCTGGCCTTTGGCGAATCCGTCGAGCTGATGAAGAACCGGCAACTTGATGTCACCCTCCAGTCCGCTGGCCTCGGCGTGTCCTCGATTCGCGATCTGGCCACGGCCGTCAAAATCGTCGTGGTCTCGGTCCCCGCCGATGTGGTGGCCAAAGTCGGTGATGCCGCTTATCAGCCAGCAGTGATTCCGGCGGGCACCTACGAGGGCCAGACGGCCGATGTGCCAACCGTGGCAATCCGCAACTTCCTGGTGAGCCACGTCGGCGTGCCGGAAGACCAGATCTACCTGATGACCAAAGCCATGTTTGAGAACCTGCCCAGCTTGGTGGCAGCGCACAACGCGGCCAAGGGTATCGACCGTGCTTCTGCCATGCAGGGTACGTCAGTGACTTTCCACCCCGGCGCAGCCAAGTACTACCGCGAGGCTGGCATCCTTAAATGACCGCAGCAACTGCCTCGGCTCCGGCCGATGCGCAGCTGCAAACCCCAGACGCAGAACCGCCGGCATTTGCCGGCGCTCTTTTCTGGGTCGCCGTTGCGTTCTCCGTTTTTCAGATCGTCACTGCAGCCTTCAGCCCGCTCTCGAGCAGCGTCGTGCGCGGCGTCCACGTGGGCTTCCTGCTGTTGGTGACGTTCGTGCTCTATCCGCCGGCACGCCAACGCTGGCTGGGCTGGGGCATAGGCGCGGTTGGCTTTGCCACCGGCCTCTATCAATGGGTGTTTGAAGCCGACCTGGTGCAGCGTGCGGGTGATCTGACGCGCAGCGACATGGTGATCGGCGTGATCCTGATCGTGTTGGTGTTCGAGGCAGCGCGCCGCATCATGGGGATTGCGCTACCGCTGGTGTGCGCCACGTTCCTCGCGTATGCGCTGTTTGGCCAATACGCGCCAGGCGTTTTGCAGACTCGCGGTTACGGGCTGGACCAGATCGTCGGGCAGCTTTCGTTTGGTACTGAAGGCATCTACGGCACGCCCACCTACGTATCGTCCTCGTACATCTTTTTGTTCATCCTTTTCGGCGCCTTTCTTGAGCGCGCCGGCATGATTCAGCTCTTCACGGACTTTGCGCTCGGGCTGTTCGGTCACACCAAAGGGGGCCCCGCCAAGGTGTCGGTGGTGTCGTCTGGACTGATGGGCACCATCAATGGCTCGGGGGTAGCCAACGTGGTGACCACCGGTCAGTTCACGATTCCGCTGATGAAGCGCTTTGGCTACCGTGCAGATTTTGCAGGCGGCGTGGAAGCCACGGCCAGCATGGGCGGGCAGATCATGCCGCCGGTGATGGGCGCTGTTGCTTTCATCATGGCCGAGACCATTGACGTTCCGTACTTGGACATCTGCAAGGCAGCGACGATTCCGGCGATGCTGTATTTCTTCACCGCATTTGTCATGGTGCACCTGGAAGCCGGGCGCCGCGGCTTGGTTGGCATGCCCAAGGAAGAGTGCCCGGACCCGTGGGCCGCGCTCAAGCTGCGCTGGTACCTCATCCTGCCGCTGGTGGTGCTGGTCTGGCTGCTGTTCTCTGGCTACACGCCGCTGTTCTCTGGCATGGTGGGTTTGGCGCTCACGGTGGTGCTGATCTTCGGTGCGGCAATGACGCCACGCTTTGGCACCAAGCCACTGCAGTTCATTTTCTGGATTCTGATCGGCCTCGCGGCTTCGGCGTTTTTTGAGTACGGCATCCTGGCGATCATGCTGCTGGTATTGGTCATGGGCGTGGCGCTCTGGTTCCTGCGCGGCGGTCGGGAAACCTTGAAGATGGCCCTGCACGCACTGGCGGAGGGTGCCCGCCACGCTCTGCCAGTAGGCGTGGCCTGCGCTTTGGTGGGTGTGATCATTGCGGTGCTGACGCTCACTGGCGCCGCCACGCTGTTTGCCGGCTACATCATCCAGATGGGCAAGAGCAGCCTGTTTCTGAGCCTGGTGCTGACGATGCTGGTGTGCCTGGTGCTGGGCATGGGCATCCCGACGATTCCGAACTACATCATCACCAGTTCTTTGGCAGCGCCGGCGTTGCTGGAGCTGGGCGTTCCGCTCATCGTCTCGCACATGTTTGTTTTCTATTTCGGCATCATGGCGGACCTGACGCCTCCAGTGGCGCTGGCGGCTTTTGCGGCGGCGCCTATCGCCAAAGAGTCGGCACTGAAGATCGGCGGGCAGGCGCTGCGAATTGCCATTGCTGGGTTTGTGGTGCCCTATATGGCGGTGTATTCCCCGGCGCTGATGCTGCAGGGCGATGGCGGCTGGACAGCTACCGCCTATGTCGTCTTCAAAGCCATCGTGGCTATCTTGCTCTGGGGCGGTGCAGCCATAGGCTACTGGGTGCGGCCGCTGGCTCTTTGGGAGCGCACTGTGGCACTGGTGGCGGCCGGCTTCCTGGTGACAGCGTTGCCCATCACCGATGAACTGGGGCTGGGCTTGGCTGCTGCGCTGGTGGTGCTGCATGCGGTGCGTGCACGCGGCACGGCGCCAGCGCAACCCGTGCCTTGAGCTTTGCTGGGCGCCTTGTGTCTGGCGGCCAGCGCGCTCATGGCGAGCGTGCCGGCCAGCCATGTCACCTTGCGGTGGAAACATTCCATTGAGAAGATCTGGTGGGAAGAGGATTACACCGTGGCCGGCAACTGGCTGGTCATCACCGGCGCCCGCATTCGCGGCTCCGGCGCAGGCATGGAGCCCCCGCCCAATGCCGTGCTGCAAGGCGGCGTCTGGCACTACGAGCTGGGCGATCCCTGGCGCAAGGAGGTCGTGCTGGCACGCTCTTCCTATGTGCAGGATTACGACCTGTGTGTGAACAGGCACTGCCGGTCGCTCGGCGCGTGGATACCGGTCGAGCCCGGTCCGACCACCATGACGGCCTGCACTCGATAATCCTCCGCCACCCATGGGGTTCAGGCACGGTGGAGTTTTGCGCAAGGCCCCTAAGACGAACTCCCCTGCCCGTACGGCGGTCAAGCGAAACTTGATAGAGTTGCAGCGCAGACGCAGGAGGGAAACAAAGGGCTTTCCGACACAGACGGGATGATGGCGACAGTGCCTTACATCGCGTTTAAAGCCGCCTTTTCAGCTCTGGGATGATCAAAATTCCAGACATCCAAAACCCCATAACAATCATCACTCCACGAGGAACCCATCCATGGCACGCACTGTTCAATGCATCAAGCTCGGCAAGGAAGCCGAAGGTCTTGACTTCCCTCCCTATCCAGGAGAACTGGGCAAGCGCCTGTGGGAAAGCGTCAGCAAGGAAGCGTGGGCTGCCTGGCTCAAGCACCAGACCATGTTGGTAAACGAAAACCGCCTGAACCTGGCCGACGCCCGTGCCCGCCAGTACCTGGCGCGGCAAATGGAGCAGCACTTCTTTGGTGGTGGCGCTGATTCGGTGCAAGGCTACGTGCCACCGAGCGCTTGAGCTGAGCGCCTGACCCGGGCGCTTCCGAAGCGTCGCATCAGATGAAGGGCGCCCTGTGTGGCGCCTTTTTTTGTGCGCGCAGTTGCAGAGGAACTTGACCATGCCCGCCCCATTTTTCCCATGAGCGAGACGCACGCTAGCAACGGGTTACCGGATGCGTGCCAGCTACCAGTTGCCTGGTCTGGCCTGGCCGCTTGGCGCGTGCTCGAGGTGTGCGGCGCCGATGCCAGCAACTTTCTGGGGACCTGGTCCGCTTGGCGCGCCGACCCGGACCGCTGCCGAATGCTGCATTACGTGGTCATCGTGCCCGATCACCTGGCTTTCTCCCGACCGGCCTTGGCACCCGGCCACCCCCACTCGGCCCTGGCCACTGAACTGGCACACCAGGCGTGGGGATTGCTGCCGGGCGTGCATCGCCTGGCTTTTGATTCAGGACAGGTGCTGCTGACGGCATGTATCGGGAATGCAGAGTCCTTCCTGCGCCAGCAGGCATGGACCTTTGATCTGATTTTCTGGCACACGGCGCAGGGGCATGGCTCTGAACAGCCGCTGCTCGCGCTGAAATCATTCGCGCGGTGCAGCGCGTTGAACGCTCTGCTCGTCGGATCCGGGGCCGCAGCGCCAGCGGCAAAACTCCTGACGGAGTGCGGATTCACCGCCGCCGAGCCGGTTGCTCTTGGCGGGAATCAAGAAAAGGTTTGGCGGTGTCGTTACTCGCCAGCGTGGTCGGTGCGCCCGCCACGCAGCATGCGCCACCAGGAAGCCAGACGCCCTGCACGCTGCATCGTGATCGGCGCCGGCCTCTCTGGCGCAGCTGTTGCCGCCAGCCTGGCGAGACGCGGCTGGCAAGTCACGGTGCTGGACGCCGCAGGTACGCCAGCTGCTGGCGCCTCGGGCTTGCCGGTGGGGCTTTTTGTCCCCAATCTGTCGGCAGACGACAACCCGATTGCCCGCATTTCGCGGGCCGGCGTGCGCGCTACGGTGGAGGCATGCACGCGCTTGCTTGAGCCCGGCGTCGACTGGCTAGCCAGCGGCGTGCTGGAGCGGCGCTTGCCCGGCAAGCTGGGTCTGTCGCACAGCGGGGATGGCCCCAACGGGTCAAGCAACGGGCCCGCTGCCGACTGGGCCTGCGCAGAATCCGCAGAACGCGCCCAGGCTGTCGGCTTGCCCGCCGGCAGCCTTGCGGTGCAGCACAAGTGCGCAGGCTGGGTCAAGCCGGCGCAGCTGGTGGCAGCGCTGCTGGCGCAGCCAGGTGTTCAGTTTCAGGCGCATGGAACCGTGCAGCAGTTGCAAAGGCAAGCCGCCAACGAACGCCAGGCTAGCGCCGACACTCTCTGGCACGTGCTCGGCGTCGATGGCGCTTTGCTGGGCGAAGCCGAGCTGGTGGTCGTGGCGTGCGGCCCGGCAAGTGGCACCTTGCTGCAAACCGCAGGGCTCGATCCCTTGCCGTTGAACTCGATTCGCGGACAACTGTCTTGGGGCCTGCAAAGCGATGCGATGGCGCTGCCGATGCAGCCGGTGAACGGCCACGGCGCGCTGATTGCGCAGGTGCCGGTGGGCGGCGGTTTGGCGTGGCACGCAGGTTCAACCTTTGAGCGCGAGTGCACGCAATTGCCCGTCAAAGCCAGCGATCAATCCGAAGGTCACGCGACCAACCTGGACAACCTGCGAGCCCTGCTGCCGGACGCAGCCCAAGGGCTCGCGCTGACCTTCTCCCAAGGTGCACCAGCGCTGGAGCATTGGGCGGGTGTGCGCTGCACCGTGCCTGATCGCCTGCCACTGGTCGGCCCGGTAGCCCCAGACGTACACCCGGGCTTGTGGCTGTGCACCGGAATGGGCGCCAGGGGGCTCAGTCGGGCAGTGCTCTGCGGTGAATTGCTGGCAGCTCAGCTACATGCCGAACCACTGCCGCTGGAAGCCCGGCTGGCAGCTGCAATGGCAGCCGACCGCTTCCAGATCAATAGCAGATAGTCCCACACGTGCGCCCTCGGCAATAGAAGCTGTGCCATAAGCTTATTGCAATATAGGAACAACCAAACAGTCGTTGTTGAATGTAGGGACGCCGCCTAGAGTGGCGTCCATGCCCGATTTCGCGTTCATTCTTGCTGGCTTTTTGGTCGGCTTCATCGTCGGCCTCACCGGGGTCGGCGGTGGGTCGTTGATGACGCCGGTGTTGATCTTCTTTTTCGGCGTCAAGCCTTATCTGGCCATCGGCACCGACCTGCTGTTCGCTGCCTTTACCAAGATGGGCGGCACCGTGAGCATGGCGCGTCAACGCCTGGTTCCCTGGCGTGTGGTCGGGTTGTTGTGCGCGGGCAGCATTCCTGCGGCGCTGGGTGCGCTGTGGCTACTGGCGCGGCTAGGTCCTGCGACGGAGCGTGTCCAGCACCTCATGACCAACACCCTGGGCATTGCGCTGCTTTTCACCGCGGCAGCCATGCTCTACAAAGTGCTGGCGTTCTCGCTGCGCCAGCAGGCTGCTGCCGCGCAAGCACGCTCGAACAGCGGCGGCATGGCAACGCAACCACGCCACTGGAGCCTGCCCGTGCTGCTGGGCGCGCTGATTGGGGCCATGGTCACCTTCACATCGGTAGGCGCGGGCGCCATTGGCGTCACCGTGCTGCTACTGCTGTTTCCCCACCTGCCGCTGCCGCGCATTGTGGCGGCCGACATCGCCTACGCGGTGCCACTCACGCTCGTGGCGGGCCTGGGCCATGCATCGCTCGGTTCGGTCGATTGGCCTTTGCTGGCGCAACTGCTGGCGGGTTCGCTGCCAGGCATCTGGCTGGGCGCGCGTCTGGTCACGCGCACGCCCGAGCGGCTGGTGCGCTCCGCCCTCTCGCTGCTGCTGGCCTTTGCCGGAATCAAGCTGGTTTTGATCTGATTTTTTGAGTTCTCTTTCTCCATGTACCAATACACCGACTTCGATAAAAGCTTCGTCAAGCAACGCGCGGCGCAATACCGCGACCAGCTCAATCGCTGGCAGTCAGGTGCGCTGAGCGAAGACGAATTCAAACCCCTGCGGCTGCAAAACGGCTGGTACATCCAGCGCTACGCGCCCATGCTGCGCATAGCCGTTCCCTACGGCGAACTGGCCAGCCGCCAGCTGCGCGTGCTGGCCCGCATCGCACGCGAATTCGACCAACCCGACACCGCGCTGCTGCAGGAAGCGCGCGATACGCAGGCCAAGCTGGGCGATATTCACTTGTCGGACGGCAAGGTGCTGGGCTCTTCACTGGGCTACGGGTACGGCCACTTCACCACGCGCACCAACACGCAGTTCAACTGGGTGCCGCTCAGCCAAAGCGCCGAAGTGATGGACTTGCTGGCCAGCGTCGACATGCACGGCATCCAGACCAGCGGCAATTGCATTCGCAACATCACGGCCGACGAGCTCTCCGGCATCGCACAGGACGAGATCGCCGACCCGCGGCCGTTCGGTGAAATCATGCGGCAATGGAGCTCGCTGCACCCTGAATTCGCCTTCCTGCCGCGCAAGTTCAAGATCGCCATCAACGGTTCCCTAGAAGACCGCGCCGCCACCCAGTGGTACGACGTGGGCCTGCAACTGGTGCGCGACGATGAACGCGCCGCTACAGAAACCGGGCCGCTTGCCGGCATCGGTTTTCAGGTGCGCGTGGGCGGCGGCATGGGCCGCACACCCATCATCGGCAGCGTGATCCGGGAGTTCCTGCCGTGGCACCAGATCATGAATTACCTGGAAGCCGTGATCCGCGTCTACAACCGCTACGGACGGCGTGACAACGCCTGGAAAGCGCGCATCAAGATTTTGGTGAAAGCCGAGGGCCAGCGCTACATCGATCAGGTGGAGGAGGAATACCGCCAGATCGTCGAGATCGACGGCGCGCCGCACACCATCACCCAAGCAGAGTACGACCGTGTGGCCGCCTGCTTTGTAGACCCCACGCTGACGCGCCACCTTGGTGCGGCTGTGCTGGACCTGCCTTCCGGCGACAAGGCTTTTTCGCGTTGGTTGGAGCGCAACGTGGCCTTGCACAAGAACCCGCTGCTGCGCGCCGTTACGCTTTCGTTCAAGCGGCCGGGCGCGGCACCTGGTGATGCCAGCGCGGAAATCATGGAAGCTGCTGCCGACCTGGCCGACACCTTCAGCGCCGGCGAGCTGCGCC
>JBBSRE010000030.1:0-15556 GCA_038243365.1 Burkholderiales bacterium
ATTGGCTCGTCCTCCACCTGGCTCACGCTCACCGTGGCGGGTCTGGCCATGGGCATGATAATTTTCATCATTGCCTCCGGCCTGACGCTGGTGTTCGGCCTGATGGATGTACTGAACTTCGGCCACGGCGTGTTCATCGCGCTGGGTGCTTTCGTCGCCGTGAGCGTAATGGGCAGCATGGGTGATTGGACCGGCTCGCAGGACCTCTGGCGCAACCTCGTGGCCGTGATTCCCGCCATGCTGATCGCCATGCTGGTCGCAGGCGCAGTGGGCCTGGCGTTCGAGCGTTTCATCGTGCGGCCGGTGTACGGCCAGCACCTCAAGCAGATCCTCATCACCATGGGCGGCATGATCATCGGCGAGGAGATCATCAAGATGATCTGGGGCCCGGCGCAGATTCCGCTGCCGCTGCCGGCCGGCATGCAGGGTTCGCTGCTGGTGGGCGATGCGGCGATCGAAAAATACCGTCTTATCGCCGTGGTCGTAGGCCTGCTGGTGTTTGGTGTGCTGGCCTGGACTCTGGCGCGCACCAAGGTGGGTCTGCTGATTCGCGCTGGCGTGCAAGACCGCGAAATGGTCGAGTCGCTTGGCTACCGTATCCGGCGCCTGTTCATCGGCGTGTTTGTGGCCGGCAGTGCGCTCGCCGGCCTGGGCGGCGTGATGTGGGGGCTCTACCAGCAAAGCGTAATTCCACAGATGGGCGCGCAGGTGAACGTGCTGATCTTTATCGTCATCATCATTGGCGGTCTTGGCAGCACGGGCGGTGCGCTGATAGGCGCGCTGCTGGTCGGTCTGATGGCGAACTACACCGGATTTCTGGTGCCCAAGGTGGCGCTGTTTTCCAACATCGCTCTGATGGTGGCCATTCTTTTATGGCGCCCGCAGGGCGTATATCCGGTCACGAACAGATGACGCACCCCCTGAGTCGCTTCGCGCCTTCCCCCTGCAAGGGGGACGCCACCGCTGCGGCGGGGCGGCCCTTGCAGGGTGGCCGCTGGTGTGGGCTGCGCTTTTCACCCGCGCGGCACTCGGCATTTCCCACTGTGGACCACTGAAAGACAAGTTTCCATGTTGAACCGAATTCTCTCTGGCGACTATCCGCGCAGCCGTGTGCTGACAGTGGTGCTGGTTGCCATTTTTCTGGGCCTGGCGTTTGCGCCGTTCCTGTTTCCGGGCGTCAAGGCGCTGTCGGTGGCGGCCAAGGTGCTGATCTTTATCGTGCTGGTGGCCAGCTTCGACTTGCTGCTGGGCTACACGGGCATCGTGAGCTTCGCCCACACCATGTTTTTCGGTGTCGGCGCCTACGGCGTGGCCATCGCCAGCAGCCGGATGGGGGCGGGCTGGGATGCGCTTGCCGTCGGTATCGTCGGCGCCTTGGCGTTGTCCTTCGTGCTGGCGCTAGCGATCGGATTGTTCTCCTTGCGCGTGCGCGCCATCTTCTTCGCCATGATCACGCTGGCAGTAGCAGCGGCGTTTCAAACGCTGGCTTCCCAATTGTTCGAAATTACCGGCGGTGAGGACGGCATCTCGTTCCGGCTGCCCGAGCTGCTCACGCCGAGCCACGAGTTCCTGGAAGACCCGTTTCTGGGCGTGTCGGTTGACGGGCGCCTGCTCACCTACTACGTGCTGTTTGTCGCTGCAGTGTTGCTGGTGCTGGCCTTGCTGCGCATCGTCAACTCTCCGTTCGGCAGGGTGCTGCAGGCGATTCGCGAGAACGAGTTCCGCGCCGAGGCGATTGGTTACCGGGTGGTCGTCTACCGCACGCTCTCCAGCGTTCTGTCTGCGCTGTTCGCGTGCCTCGCCGGTTGCATGCTGGCGATCTGGCTGCGCTACAACGGCCCGGACACGTCGCTGTCGTTTGAAATCATGATCGACGTGCTGCTCATTGTGGTCATAGGCGGCATGGGCACCATCTACGGCGCCGCTATTGGCTCGGTGCTGTTCCTCATTGCGCAAAGCTATCTGCAGGACTTGCTGCGCTTGGGCAACGAGGCGGCGAGTGGTCTGCCCTGGGTGGCCGCACTGCTCTCGCCCGACCGCTGGCTGCTTTGGCTGGGCGTACTGTTCGTGCTCTCGGTCTACTACTTTCCCACCGGCGTGGTCGGCCGCCTGCGCGCGGGCGCAGCGGGGCGTGGCGCTTGACGATTTCCGCAACAAAAACTACCAGGAGACAAGCATGAAGATCGCAACGAGTCCCTTTGCCCCCGCGCTGTTGGCCGCCGCTGCACTCACCGCCTGCGGCGGTGGTGGCAATGAGCCGGTCAACACCAAGCCCGGCTTCCTGGGCTCGGTGCGCGCCACCACCTATGACGGCGTCAATGACGATCTGCTGACGGCGGGTTTGGGCGCAACGGGCCTGGCCACCGCCGCGCCACCGGCTTACGCCAATCCGCTGGCCCCCACTGCTGCAGAACTGCGCCGCGCTGCGATCCATACCAATTACCGTGCCATGCTCGACATGACGACGGCCGGTGGCTACGGGCGGTTTTACGGCCCGAACGTGAATGCTTTGGGCGCTGTGACGGCAGGCGAGGGCAAGGTGGCTGGCACTGAATGGCTGGCCTTCGCCGACGATGGAAGTGGCCGCAAGAATGTCACGTTGATGGTGCAGTTGCCTGCGAGCTTTGATGCCAAAAAGCCCTGCATCATCACCGCCACTGCCTCTGGTTCGCGCGGTGTGTATGGCGGCATTTCCACCGGCGAATGGGGCCTCAAGCGTGGCTGCGCAGTGGCGTATTCGGACAAGGGAACGGGCGCCGCGCCGCACGACTTGCAAAACGACACCGTGCCGCTGATCGACGGTACGCGCACATCGGCCGCTGCTGCCGGCAAGGATGCTGCTTTCAATGCTGGCCTCACCGCTGCCGAGCTGACCGCGTTCAACGCCGCCACGCCCAACCGTTTCGCCTTCAAGCATGCGCACTCCGGCCAGAACGCAGAGCGCGACTGGGGCCGCACCACGCTGCAGGCGCTTGAATTCGCTTTCTGGGCGATCAACGAACGTTACGGCGAAGTGTCGGGTAGGAAGCGCCTCAAGACCTTCACGCCCAAGAACACCATCACGATTGCGTCCAGCATTTCCAATGGCGGCGGTGCCGCCATTGCCGCAGCCGAGCAGGACGTTGACGGTTTGATCGATGGCGTGGCCGTGTCGGAGCCAGCGCTGGAGCTGCCCGCCAAACCGGGTGTGCGCGTGGAGCGCGGAGGCCATGTGGTGCTGACCACCGGCAAACCGCTGATCGACTTCACCACCGTGGCCAACCTGTATCAGGCCTGCGCCGCGCTCGCGCCATCGATTGCGTCCACTCCCTATGCCGCCGGGTTCGGGGCCGGCTTTGCTGGTGCGGCGCTCCCGATCGCGCCCAACCGCTGCAGTGCCCTCGTGGCGCGCGGTTTGCTCACTGGCAGCACCATGGCAGCGCAGGCCGAAGAATCGTTACAGATACTGCGGGACTACGGTTGGGAGCGGGAATCTGACGCACTGCACGCATCTCTGGCCGCGTTCGAAGTCGCTCCCGCGGTAGCCGTCACCTTTGCCAACAGTCTTTCGCGCGCCAGCGTGCAGGACAACCTGTGCGGCTTCAGCTACGCCGCCACCACCGCAGCGGGTGCCATAACGCCACTCGCCCCAGCGGCTTTGGCCGGCATGTTTGCTACAGGCAATGGCGTGCCGCCCACCAGCGGCGTCCAGCTGGTGAATAACCTGGGCAAGTTTGGCCCGGCGCGAGACTTTCTGTCGGCGTCGCCAGCAGGCGTCTTTGACTGGAACACAGAGGGCGCGGTCTGCCTGCGCAACCTGGTCACCGGATCCGACTCAGCAGCGAAGAAGCTGCAGGCCGGTCTGGACGAGACCCGCCGCAGCGGCGACTTGAGGGGCAAACCGACGCTCATCGTGCACGGCCGCGCCGATGCGCTCTTGCCGGTCAACCACACGTCTCGCCCTTATGCCGCACTCAACCGCAAAGTGGAAGGCGCAGGCAGCCGCTTGAGCTACATCGAAGTAGCCAATGCCCAGCATTTCGACAGCTTCATCGGCCTGCCGACGGTACTGCCAGGCTACGACAGCCGTTATATCCCCCTTCATGTGTACCTGAACCGTGCACTGGATGCGATGTACGCGCACCTGAGCGCTGGTGTGGCGCTGCCAGCGAGCCAAGTGGTGCGCACGGTACCGCGTGGTGGTCCGGCGGGCAGTGCTCCGGCGCTGACGGAGGCCAATTTGCCTGCGATTGCCGGCGTGCCAACGGCTGCCAATGCCGTCGTGTTGACCCCTGGCGTCATCTCGGTGCCCGAGTGAGCGTTGTCACACCCGCCGCCACGAACGGGCGTCGATCACCTCATTCAGGGGACCATTTATGACTAGCAACTTCATCCGGCGGGGCTTCGGAGTGCTGCGCACCGCCCTCGGTCTGACATTGACCGCAGGCGCGGTGCTGGCACACAGCCCGGCGTCTGCTGCAGAAATCGTCATCGGCCAGGTGGCTCCGCTCACTGGAGTGCTGGCCAGCACCGGCGAGCCGATGGTGCTGGGAGGCAAGATCTATTTTGATTCCATCAACGCTCAGGGAGGGGTGCATGGAGCTGTTATTCGGCAACTGGTGCTCGACGACGGATACGAAGTGGAAAAAACCGTGGTGCGCACCAAAGAGCTGCTGGCAAAGCCCGAGGTGGTGGCCCTGTTCGGTTTTGCCGGCACCGCGAACGTCACTCAGTTGCTCACGGATGGCGTGTTGGCGGCTGGTGGCGCTGCATTGGTAGCGCCTTATACCGGCGGAGAGTCCCTGCGCACCCCGTTCAATCCCTGGATCTTTCATGTGCGCGCCGGCTATGGAGATGAGGCTGAGCACATGGTGCAGCAACTGACCACGCTCAACATGAACCGCATTGCGGTGATGTACCAGGACGACGGTTTTGGCAAGTCAGGTCTGGAAGGAGTGGAAGCAGCGCTTGAGCGCCGCAAGCTCAAGCTGGTGGCCGCAGCCAGCTATCCGCGCAACACGGACAACGTTGCCGAGGCCGTCAAGACCATTGCTGCGGCGAACGCGCACGCGGTGATCATGATCGCCGTCAACAAACCAGCCGCAGCGTTTATCAAGCAGTACCGCGAGGCGGGCGGCGGCGCGCAGCTCTACAACATCTCGGTAGTGAATCCTTCCGAGATCGTCCGCCTGGCCGGGCTTCACAACGCGCACGGTTTGGGCATCAGCCAGGTGGTGCCTTTCCCCTACCAGCCCAAGCTGCCAGTGGTGCGCGAGTACCAGCAATTGCTGGCGAAATACGCGCCACGTGCCGAGGTGAACTACACCAGCTTTGAAGAATTTCTGGGTGCCAAGGTCTTGGTAGAAGCGCTGCGCCGTGCCGGCCCCGGGCCCACGCGCGAGCGCGTGGTCAAGGCGCTGGAATCCATTCAGAAGTACGACTTGGGCGGCTTGGTGATCAGCTACTCGCCCACCAACCGCATCGGCTCGCGCACGGTGGAAGTGACCGTCATTGGCAGCAGCGGCCGGCTGCTGAAATAAAAACCTCAAGGATCTTGCATGCAACCGCGCTCGCGCTATGTCACTTGTGCCGGCTACGAAATCCACTGTACCGAGTGGGGCGCCGAAGATGCGCCCGTCGTCATGGCCTGGCACGGGCTGGCGCGCACCGGCCGCGACATGGACCCGTTGGCAGCGCATCTTTCAGACCGCTACCGCGTCATTTGCCCTGACGTGTTGGGCCGCGGCCTGAGTCAGTGGAGTCGCGCGCCGGCCCAGGAATACTGCTTGCGCTTTTATGCGCGCATTGCGGCCGATCTCTTCAAGCAACTGTGCATTGCTCAGGCGCACTGGATCGGCACGTCCATGGGCGGCGCCATCGGCACGGTGTGCGCCAGCGGCTTATTCGAACCTGCTTTGCGGGGTGCGATTCGCAGCCTGCTTCTGAACGACAACGCGCCCGAGTTGGCCGCCCCGGCGCTCGATCGCATCAAGGCTTATGCCGGGGAGCCACCCGCGTTCGGCACCATCGCCGAGCTCGAAGCATTTTTCCGACAGGTCTATGCGCCCTATGGCTGGTTGCCTGACGAACAGTGGCGCTTGTTGACCGAAAGCTCTGCGCGCCGTCTTCCCGATGGCCGGGTCACGCCGCATTACGACCCGGCCATGGTGCAGCAGTTCACCCGTCAAGAGAACGATTACCTGATCTGGGACCACTACGACGCACTGGCGCTTCCGGTGCTGTGCCTGCGCGGAGAGCGGTCCGACCTGGTGCTGCGCAGCGCCACAGCCGAAATGCAAACGCGTGGTCCCGGTGCACGTGGCCAGCTCGAGATCATGGAAGTGACAGGATGCGGGCATGCGCCTGCGTTGAACGTGCCGGAGCAGTACGCGCTGGTCGACCAGTTTCTGCAAAGCGTGTCGCAGGATCGCGTGACACCTGCCGAGCCACGGGTCGCGACCTCAGCCTGATCTGGTGCCGCAGCGAAGCTGCCAATATGGGCCTGGCGACGGGTTGAACGGGGCAAGGTGGGAAGGTGCCTGGCTGAGCGGGCACCCGCTGGCGCACCGCATTGGCGCGTGACCCTTGCCGGGCGCAGACAGGAGCCTGCGATGCGCATGCGAAAGAAATCCGACGTGGCTCAGAAGGTTTGCCTGCAATGCGAGAGGCCATTCGCGAGGCGCAAGAAATGGGCAGCTGTGTGGGAGGACGTGCAGTACTGCTCGGAGCGTTGCAGGCGGCAACGCAGAAAGCCAGGCGACGCCGGCGCCTGAGGTGGGTCAGACGATGGGTGGACTTCTGGGGCCGCTTATAGGGCCGCTTCTAAGGCGAACGGTAGCGCTGCGTTGGCAGCTGAAATTCTCCCGGCGCCTACAGACTCCATGACGCCGGTCAGGCGCCGGTAAGCTTGAGCCGCGGCGCGCCGACAGAGGGCCTAGTCCCGGCCTCACCAGAGGCGAACGCGCTCATCGCGTGGTTGAGCCGAGCGGTTTCGCGCCGCATTTCCTGCGCCGCATCTGCGGAGGCGCGTGCGAGCTCGGCATTTTGTCCCGTCATCAGTTCAATCTGGGCGACTGCCTCATTGACATGTTCAATGCCGCTTTGTTGCTCGGCCGAGGCATGGTTGACCTGGTCCATCCATTTCGCCGCTTCCCCTACGGATTGCAAGATGCGCTGCATGCCGTCGCCGGCCTGGCCCACCAGTTGGCCACCAGCGCGTACCTGGTCTGCCGACGCCTCGATCAGCTGCTTGATTTCTTTGGCCGCTTGCGCGCTGCGCTGCGACAGCGTGCGCACTTCGCTGGCCACCACCGCAAAGCCGCGTCCCTGCTCGCCCGCGCGAGCGGCTTCCACTGCCGCGTTCAAGGCCAGAATATTGGTCTGAAACGCAATGCTGTCGATCATTCCAACGATGTCTCCGATGCGGCGCGAACCACCGCTGATCTCGCTCATGGTGTTCACCAGCCGGCTCATGACTTCAGCCCCGCCTTGTGCGGCGTCGGTTGCCTCCGCTGCTACCTGGCTGGCCTGCCGAGCTGCATCGCGTGACTGGCGCACCGTGGCGGTGATCTGCTCGATGCTGGCGGCCGTTTGTTCCAACCCTTCGGTCACACTCGCCGTGCTCACATGCAGGCGTTCGCTGCCTTCGGCCACCTGTTCGGTGGTGAGCTCCATGGCCTGCACTGCCTGGCGCACTTCAACAACGGCTTCTTCCATGCGCGCAACAGTGGCGGCAAGCGCGCGGGGCTGAGCCATGCGCACGCCGATATGGCTGAGGTCCAGGCCGATGCCTGAGCTTCGATTCATCGCCGCCACCAGACTGGAGAGCTCTTGCCCTTCGAGCGCCATGCGCTGCATGCGCACGCAGAGCACAATCTCAATGCCGGTCTGAACGACCACGTAGAAGGCATGCAGCATCACTCGGGCAAAGTCAGGCGCTGAGAGGCAATAGACACCCAAGCCGGCAGCTTGCAGTCGATCAAACGCCACGTGGTGCACTGCGAAAAGCACGGCGCCAAACACCACAGTTCGCCAGTCGCGGTACACCATCAACACTGCCAACGTGACAAAAACGCCGAAGTGGTATTCCAACTGACCTCGCGCAAGCTGAATGTGAAGGGCCACCAGCGACACGAGGACAAACGCAATAACGAGACGCGATGCCAGCGTACCGCGTGCTATTAGGTAAATAGCACCCGCCATTCCACCCAGAACGAGGCTGGCAATGACCGCGGCGCCGGGCGCGGGCGCTCGTAAAGCGAGAACGATGGCACCGATAACGCTGATGGCCACTGCGAGCAGCGTGATCCGGTCAGCACGGCTTTCAAATTCCGCTTGCGCAGCGGGCGGTAGCGAAGGGGCGTTTTGAACTTGCATGAGCGTGCGACGCACCCGCCAAGCGCGCTCCCGTGGTGGGCAACACGCAAGCAATGCTGCGATTGATTGTGAGAAGAGGAGGAAAAGTATGGGGCTGTAGAGGCGGGCGCGGTGCCATGGAGTTGCGATACACGAGCTCCACCGCGAACGCCGAACCCGGTGTGCGCAAGGCGCCCCCAGTGCCGGAAATTTTAAGGCTGCCTCTTATTCCCGTTGGTTTTGTAAGTTAATGTGACGAACGCGACATGTCCCACAACGTCACTGGATCAACTGCAGCGCCTCGGTCACAAGTTGCGTCGACTGTGGCCTCACCAGGCGCGCGACCTCACTGCCGTCTTTTAGAAACACCAAAGTCGGCCACAGCTTGACGTTAAAGCTGCGACCCAGTGGGTGTCCCTTGCCATCCTCCACTTTCAGGTGCGCAATACCAGGCCGGTCAGCCAACGCAGCTTCGATCAAAGGAGCAGCAGCTGCGCAGTGACCGCACCATGGGGTGCCGAATTCCAGCACAGTAGGTTCAGCGAGTTGATCCACCTGAGCGCGCGTGGGCTCGGCAACCAGGTGCTGGGATGAGTAGGGCATAGGGCAATCCTTGGAGGCACTGACGACGGGGCCTCCAGCGTAATCAGCTGCGAATGGACCCCGTGTCGGAAACTGCCGCAAATGTGCAGCGGGGGAGGCTCAATCCCGGCCGTCGCCCTGCAGTGCATCCAGAGCAACAAGCTCGTCAAGCGTATTGACGTTGGCAAATGCGTGGCCATCCTCAAAGCCAACCACCGCGCAGTTTTGGGCGCTCATCCATTCGCCCACTCTCCGGCCGCCGCTGTCCAGATAACGCGTCATGGATTCCAGAAGATTCACGCGGAACAAGCTAAAAACTGGCTGCATTTTCGCGTCGGCGCCCGGGCATTTGCTCGATGGGACTTCCACCTGCACGGCGGCCATGGCCGCATCGGCCCCTTGGGCGTGGGCTGCGTGCGCCAGGCGGCTGACCAAATCCGAGGGAAACAGCGGGCTATCGCAAGGCACTGTGGCCAGCCAGCCGGTACGGCAAAGCTCCATGCCGGCGCGCATGCCGTCAAGTGGTCCGCGCCAAGTATCGACGGGCAGGTTGATATCGCGACCCTGGCCTAGTGCGCTGCAGTGCGACTGCGCATCCGGCCACACGGGGAATCCGAATGCACGATAGTCGTCCAGATGGCGGTTGGCATTGATGGCCACAGCTCCGGTTTGCGCGCCAAGACGCTGTGCCGCGCGGTGTGCCAACGGCAGGCCACCGAATAGTTGCAAACCCTTGTCGACCCCGCCCATGCGCGTCGCGCGGCCACCTGACAAGACCAGGCCGGTAATGTCGCTTTTTAAAATCATCTGACGGGATGCGTAGCGCTCAGCCGCCGATGTAGCTCATCTCGACGCGCCTGGCTCCCCCGCTTGCAGTTTGCGCATCTGCCGGCAGGCTGGCACGCAGTTCTGAATAGCGGTCAGTTCGGCCGTGCCAGATCGCACCCACTGCGTCGCTCAATTGCGCGTCGGTGGCGCCGCCTCGCAGAAGTCCGCGCAGGTCATAACCTTGGCTGGCGAACAGGCACAGGTACATGCGGCCTTCTGTCGAGACACGCGCGCGATTGCAACTGCCGCAGAACGCCTGCGTGACGCTGCTGATGACGCCGACTTCTCCCAGCGCAGGGTCGTACGCACCGCTGCTGTCGGCATAGCCCCAGCGCTGGGCCGTCTCTCCGGGTGCGGCAGGTTCCAGTGGCACCAGAGCAAGCTCGGGCTCGGCGCGGAGCCGCTCGATCAGCTCGGCGGAAGGCAGCACTTCGTCCATGCGCCAGCCATTGGTGGCGCCGACATCCATGTATTCAATAAAGCGCAAGGTAATGCCAGTGCCTCGAAAACGCCGCGCCATGGGCAGAATTTCGTTCTCGTTGGTGCCACGCTTGACCACCATGTTCACCTTGGTGCCGGTGAGCCCGGCGGCCTGCGCCGCTTCGATCCCCGCGAGCACGTCCGCAACGGGGAAATCAACGTCGTTCATGCTCCGGAACACGGCGTCGTCCAGCCCGTCGAGGCTGACCGTGACGCGATTGAGGCCGGCTGCTTTCAAGGCCTGCGCCTTGCGCGCCAGCAACGAGCCGTTGGTTGTGAGCGTGATGTCGGGCGCGCGGCCATCTACCGTGCGCAGAGCGGCCAGCTGCGCTACCAGTACTTCGAGGTTCTTGCGCAGCAGCGGCTCACCACCGGTCAGCCGAATCTTGCGCACGCCTTGCGCCAGAAACGCGCGCGCTAGCCGTGTGATTTCTTCGAAAGTGAGCAGGGCGCTTTGTGGCAGGTAGGCGTGCTCCTTGTCGAACACTTCCTTGGGCATGCAGTAGCTGCAGCGGAAGTTGCATCGATCCGTCACGCTGATGCGCAGGTCACGCAAAGGCCGGCCCAGTGTGTCGTGCACTTCACCATGGGCAAGCGCCGCCTGGTCGCGCGGCAGCGTCAACACAGGCGTGCGGTGATCAACGATAGGAATGACGCGTGTTGCCATGGCACTCGAATTATCCACGGGACAGGTTCCAGCACCGCTCGCGCGGGTTTGCGCCAAGCTTTTCAGCGCAACGCTGGCGCTACCATCAAGCAACCTCATCAAGGAGCCCTGACATGTCGATCAACCGCCGCTTGTGGACACAGATGGCCGCACTGGGCGCGCTCGCGCCCACGCTCTCCCGCGCGCAAACGTCGCGCCGCGAGTTGCCCATGCCCACGGTCGGCAGCCCCATGGCGCTTGCACCCGTGCCACTGCTGGGCGGTGGGCAGTTCAGGCCTGCGGATGCCGAAGGGAAATTGCTGGTGGTTTACTGGTGGGCAAGCTGGTGTCCGTTCTGCGCAGTGCAGAGCCCGGAAATGCAGAAGCTTTGGGATGCCCACCGCAACCGCGGTCTGGCCATGCTGGCCTTGTCCATCGACAAGAAGCCCGAAGACGCCATGGCCTACTTGCGCCGCAAGCAGTACACCTTCCCCTCCGCCTGGATGGATGCCGACGTGGCGCAGTCCTACCCCAAGCCAGACGGTTTGCCGGTGGTGGTTGTGCGCGGCCGGGATGGGCGCGTGGTGCAGGCGGAAAAGGGCCAGTTATTCGCTGAGGATGTCGCTGACCTGGCCCGCTGGTTATGAACAAGGCCTGAGCAGGCCTGAACCGGGCGCCGCAGGCCCCTTTTGGCAGCATTCCCCTGCGCAACGGCAGCGATCTTTGTCTCGCCGCTGTGATGCAGAGCCGCGCTAAACGCAGCGCGCGCCGTCTACTTCAATACAAACACCGCTGACAAAGGCTGCCTCGTCGCTTGCCAGGTAAAGCGCGGCATTGGCGACGTCGAGCGCGGTGGAAAAGCGTCCAAGCGGAATCGACGCCAGAAACTTCGCGCGGCGCACGTCGTCCACCGGGCCGCCAGCGAACTCCGCCGCAAGGCCTGTGTCAGGGTTGAAGACGGGGTTGATGCAGTTCACCCGGATGTTCTCGGGGCCCAGCTCGGCGGCCATGGATTTGCTGGTGATGATCACGGCGCCCTTGGAGCCGTTGTACCAAGTGAGTCCCGGGCGCGGGCGCAGACCTGCGGTAGACGCGATGTTGATAAAGCTGCCGCCGCTACCGCCGGGGTTGGCGCGCATGGCGGGCACGCCATGGATCGCTGCCAGGTAGATGCTTTTGACGTTGATTGCGTACACCTTGTCGAACTCGGATTCACTCACTTCCAGCATCGGCCGGTTGCGGTGCGTCCACCCCGCGTTGTTGACCATCACATCGAGCCGGCCGTGCCGGTCGACAGTCATCGCGATCATGGCGCGCACGTCGGCAGACGACGTCACATCGGCTTGGAAAAACTGCGCATCACCGCCCGCATCGCGAATGGCTTGCGCTACCCGCTCACCCGCCTCTGCGTTGATATCGTTGACGATCACGCGCGCGCCTTCAGCAGCAAGGCGCAGCGCAATACCTTCGCCAATGCCGCTGCCGGCGCCGGTGACAATGATGGATTTTGATGGCAGACGCATGGTTGGACTCGTTAAAAGCGGACGAAGGGATCCGGTGGCGCGCAGCAGGCTGCGCTCGGGATTCGCTGAAGTCTATCGACCTGGGACATTGATCCGCTCGCCTCACCCACACCTCTGGCGCACACGGCGCGCATTTCTGATGCTGCGCGTCAAACATCAATAAGATAGAGCCAATCCCCTGTAGAACTGCAGCGTTGTGCAAAAGCCCTGCTCTTTCATTACTCCGTGCACATTGGAAGCATAATAAATCTGAGTATAAAAATTTCGAATTTATTGTACAATAGTTGACCCGCTACGAGGAAATTTCCATGCCCCTGCTCGCTGGGTGCTGCGTTTCGCCGGCTTGGGCATAGCGCGCCGTTCAGCGGTTCAATTTGCTGGCACTGGAAATTTCCGCAATAGTTTCGTTCCCATTTTTTATCTTGTTGCCGTGCGGTGTCTGCGCTTTATTTTGCGCAGACCACTGCCAGTCCTGAGCGCGCGGTAGCGAGGATTCAGACGGCCTGAGCTTTTCACGCTTACCCCCAGGAGAACTCATTGAGTCAATTGTCCATAACCACGGTGCTACTGCTCCTGTTCGCTTTTTACGGCCTCACTTTCTTGATGTCGCTGCGTATCGGAAAAAAGAAAGAGAGCGCAGACGGCTATATGGTTTCCAATAGCTCGATCGGGTTCGGCATGTCGGCTGCCAGCATGACTGCCACCTGGATATGGGCGGCGTCTTTTTATGCTGCAGCGACAGCGGGCTACAAATACGGTGTTTCCGGGGCGCTCCATTACGGCTTCTGGGGTGCCCTCATGATCCTGTTCATTTATCCATTTGGAATGCGCTTTCGCAAACTGGCGCCGCATGCGCACACGCTGGCCGAAATCATGCATGCACGGCATGGGCGCTCCAGCCAGATGATTCTGGCTGGCTCGAACATTCTGGGTAGCGGCATCAGCCTGATGGTCAACTTCACAGCCGCGGGTGCGCTGGTCGACGTGCTTTCTCCCTTGTCCTTTACCACCGGGGTTCTGATTGCAGGCGGCGGCGTGCTTTCGTACACCTTGTGGTCGGGGTTTCGTTCGTCCGTGATGACCGATTTCGCGCAATTGATGGCGATGATCGTGGCCGCTGTCATCATCATTCCCGTGATGTTCTTTCAGCTCGGCGGCCCAGATCTGTTTGCCAAGGGCGCCCACCATCTCACGTCTGAACAGCTCGATTTCTTCTCGATGACGGCGATTTTGGAGCAGGGCGCTCCGTACTTTGTTGCCGTCCTGGCCTACGCTATCGGCAACCAGACCATCGCGCAGCGTCTGTTTGCCGTGCGTGAGGACCTGATCAAACCCACCTTTCTCGTGGCGACGGTGGGTTACGGCGCGATTGTCATCGGCCTGGGCATGCTGGGGCTGCTGGCACTCTACGCGGGTATTCAACCGACCGATGGTGATTTGAATAATCTCATCCCGCAAATGGCGTCCAATTATTTACCGCCTTTTCTGATCGGTTTGTTTTTTATCATGGTCATTGGTTCGCTGTCGTCAACCGCCGACTCTGATCTTTCAGCATTGTCGGCGATAGTGATGACCGATTTTTACGGCAATAATATCGCCAAAGGTAATCCGAAGCCCGGCGTCATGCTGTGGGTGGGCCGCATTACGATGATTGTGGCTACTGCTACGGGTGTGATATTTGCAAGCCTCAAGCTCGATATTCTGACCATGCTGATTTTCGTCGGCGCATTGTGGGGTGCCATCGTTTTCCCCGTCATCGCCAGCCTGTACTGGAATCGGGTCAGCAACAAGGCCTTTACCAGCGCCGCACTGGCTGGTTTTCTGATGTTCATCGTGGCGCGCTTTGAATTGCTGCCACTGCAAGGTTTCGTCGGCGTGGCGTTCGAGTCGCTGGCGGCCGTGGGCGGCGCGGTTGTCATCGGCTTGATGACCTTCGGATTCTTGGGATTGCGCGCCGCGCTCGTGGCAGCGGCCATCACGCTGGTAGCGTTCACGCCTTACAGCATCGGTTTCCTGCGCGACTATCCGGTGCTGCTCAGCTCCTTGACGGCATATGGCGTCAGCACTCTGGTGTGCGTCGGCATGAGCTGGCGGTCACGAGAGCAATTTCAGTTTTCGGACATTGCGAAGCGGGTGACCGCGTTCCAGACAAGCACCGTCAAGCCGAAAACCACCTGACCGATTCTTGGAGAAACACATGTCCAGTACTTTCATGACAATCTATGTGCTCATCTGGCCAGTGCTCGCAGCTGGCGTCGGCGTGGTGCTGTGCGTTGGTCTGGCCCGTGACATTCGCGCTGCGCGCAAGTCTGGGAAATCGATGGTGTAGGAATATGACTGCTCGGCGCGCACTCCCCGAGCAGACGGGCGAGGCGTTGTCGGCTCAACCGTGGCGTATGGCCACGGTCTTGAGCGTGGTGAAGCCATACAGCGCTTCAAAGCCCTTTTCGCGTCCGTAACCAGAGGATTTCACGCCGCCAAAGGGCAGCTCTACGCCGCCGCCCGCGCCGTAGTTATTGACGAACACCTGGCCGCATTGCAGGCGCCGCGCCATGCGCAATTGGCGCGCGCCATTTTGGGTCCAGACGCCGGCCGCCAGTCCGAACGGCGTGCCGTTGGCTAGCTCCACTGCGTGGTCTTCGTCGTCGAAAGCCATGGCGCTCAGCACCGGGCCAAAAATTTCTTCCTGAGCGAGGCGGTGGTCTGCAGGCACATCGCGCAGCAACACCGGCGCAGCGTAAAAGCCTCCAGCGGGCGCTTGTGGCACCACGCTGCCCTGAGCCACTGTGGCAATGCCCGCAGCTCGCGCTTCTTCCAGGAAGCGCTCCACACGTTGCTGCTGCGTGGCGCGGATCAGCGGGCCTACATCGAGGTCCATGGCTGCCGGACCGGCGCGCAGTGCGGAGAACAGCGGGCCCAGGCGCTCAAGCAACCGTTCGTACATGCTGCGCTCGACCAGCAAACGCGAGCCGGCGGAGCAGGTCTGCCCTGCGTTTTGGACAATGGCGTTGACGACTGCGGGGAGCGCTGCGTCCAGGTCAGCGTCGGCGAAAACGATTTGCGGGCTCTTGCCGCCCAGCTCCAGCGTGACCGGGCAGTGGCGCTCTGCAGCAGCTTGTGCGATCAGCGTGCCCACCACCGGGCTGCCGGTGAAACTGATGTG
>JBBSRE010000031.1:0-15467 GCA_038243365.1 Burkholderiales bacterium
AAATCAGCCTCTAGCGCTTATGGGAATTGCGCTAGTAGCTATTAAATAAATAGCAAAAAAATTTACAGGGAGTAGGCACGCAGCGCCCCCATCGCCGCTCCACGTGCCGTCCGTCCCACGGGCGCGGCCGCTCACCCTCGCCGCGCCGCCTTGCCTTTGCCCGATCGGCTGGGAGCCTTGGTCAATAAGGCGGCTTGCTGCCTTGGCTTGCCAGCATCCGGTTGCGACTTGCTCGGCTTCTTGTCGCTGCGGCCGGCGCTTCTTGGCATCGCAGGGGCCGCGGCTTCGCGGTCGACTGAAACAGTGGCGGCTGGTGCTGCGGAAGTCTTTTCGCCGCGGCGGCCCTTGCCGGTTTTGGCGCCTCTGTCGGCGGTTTTCGAAGCACTCTTTCCAGAATGTTTGGCACCGCCACGTTCTCCACCGCGCGCAGGCGCCAATTCGCCATCGGTCACCAGCCGGAAATCAATGCGACGACCGTCCAAATCGACCCGGCTGACCTGCACCTGCACGCGGGTACCGATGGCAAAGCGCATGCCACTGCGCTCACCGCGCAGCTCTTGCCGCGCTTCGTCGAACTTGAAGTACTCGCCGCCCAATTCGGTGATGTGCACCAGGCCTTCGACGTACATCGCGTCGAGCGTCACAAAGATGCCGAAGCTGGTGACCGAGGAGACGATGCCGCCGAACTCCTCTCCCAGGTGCTCGCGCATGTACTTGCACTTGAGCCAGGCCTCTACGTCGCGGCTGGCTTCGTCGGCACGGCGCTCATTGGCGCTGCAGTGCAGGCCCGCGGCTTCCCATGATTGCGTCTCGGCGAGCGCGGCGCCGGTCTCATTCTTGCGTGGTGTGATGCCAGGACGCGGAACGCGCGCAGCAAGCCGTTTGCTCAGCTTGGCATGCGCTTCGCCCGGGGTAGGCAACTCAGGCAGCTGGTATTTGGTATTGCCCAGGATGGCTTTGATGACCCGGTGCACCAGCAGATCGGGGTAGCGGCGGATGGGGCTTGTGAAGTGCGTGTACGCCTCAAACGCCAAACCGAAGTGACCGCTGTTGATAGGCGTGTAAATCGCCTGCTGCATGGAGCGCAGCAGCATGGTGTGGATTTGCTGAGAGTCCGGCCGATCCTTGGTGGCCTCAGCGATCGCTTGAAATTCTGCGGGTTTGGGGTTGTCGCCAATCGTCAAGCCGACATTCACCGCTCGGAGGTAAGCGCGCAGGATGTCCTGCTTTTCCGGTGTCGGACCTTCGTGCACCCGGAACAGGCCGTGCTGCTTGCCCTCGGCGATGAAGTCGGCGCTGCAGACGTTGGCCGCCAGCATGGCCTCTTCGATCAACTTGTGGGCGTCATTGCGAGTGCGCGGAACAATCTTTTCGATGCGCCCGTTCTCGTCACAAACGATTTGCGTCTCGGTGGTTTCAAAGTCCACCGCGCCGCGCTCGCGCCGCGCAATCAGAAGTGCGCGGTAAACGTCGTGCAGGTTCAGCAGGTCAGGTATGCGCTCTGTGCGCTTGGCCGCTTCAGGTCCGCGCGTGTTGGCCAGGATGGCAGCCACTTCGGTGTATGTGAAGCGCGCATGGCTGAACATGACGGCCGGGTAGAACTGATACGCGTGCACCTCACCCTTGGCGTTGATCAACATGTCGCAAACCATGCACAGGCGCTCGACATCAGGGTTCAGCGAGCACAGGCCATTGCTTAACTTTTCCGGCAGCATGGGGATCACACGGCGCGGGAAATACACGCTGGTCGCGCGCTCATAGGCATCGATGTCGATCGCACTGCCGGTCTTCACGTAGTTACTGACGTCGGCGATTGCTACCAGCAAACGCCATCCCTTGCCACGACCGACGCGGGCCGGTTCGCAGTAAACGGCGTCGTCGAAGTCACGTGCGTCTTCGCCGTCGATGGTGACGAGGGGCACGTCAGTCAGGTCAATGCGATCGCGTTTGTCCTGCGCTCGCACCTTGTCGGGCAACGCGCTGGCTTGTTCCAGGCAGGCGTCAGAAAACACATGCGGCACGCCGTATTTGCGGACCGCAATTTCGATTTCCATACCCGGGTCGTCGACCTCGCCCAGCACTTCGACAATGCGCCCTACCGGTTGGCCGTACAAGGCGGGCGGCTCGGCCCACTCCACTACGACCACCTGGCCGGGTTCCGCAGAGCCAAGGCCTCCCTTGGGGATCAGCACGTCCTGGCCGTATCGTTTGTCCTCAGGTGCGACGATCCAGACACCGCTCTCCTGCAGCAGGCGCCCTATCAACGGAAGCGCAGGGCGCTCGACGATCTCGACAACACGGCCCTCGGGCCGACCGCGCCGGTCCTGGCGCACGACGCAGACACGCACGCGGTCTTTGTGGAGTACCGCCCGCATCTCGTTGGAGGGGAGAAAAATATCGGCGAGCCCGTCGTCCCTCAGGACAAAACCATGGCCATCGCGGTGGCCCTGAACCGTGCCCAAGATTTCTTCGGACACATCCGTGGCGGGCGCATTGGCACTCATTTTTTTGCTATACAATCTTGTTCTTTCCTGAAATGCCCAGGTGGCGGAATTGGTAGACGCACTAGTTTCAGGTACTAGCGAGTAACATCGTGGAGGTTCGAGTCCTCTCCTGGGCACCAAGTTTAACGAAAAGCCGCTTTAAAGCGGCTTTTTTGTTGTCTGGACGCATAGCGTTTGGCGTTTCGGAAGTTTGAACTCAGTCATGACAAGCAGTTTTGGCGAGTTGCAGTTCTGTGTAGCAGACCAAAATTCGCGTTGTAAAAAATCATAGTGACATGCGCGTGAAGGCGTGAGTCGTCGGCATTTGCCGAATCTCGGCCTTTGCAATTAGCTGCAGGCAAACCATGCATCGTAGCTGGCTCAAAAAAAGCGAACGGGACCCAGCCCGCTCGCTTTTCTTTGCTCGACATTACGTGCGCATCAAGGCCTTGAGCGCGTTTTGCAAACGGCGCGCTGACAAAGCCTCGCTTGGCGAGCGCAACAGTTTTGCGACGTCTTCGGTCCACGTTTGCGCTGGCGCTGGCTCATTGCGGCGCGTGAGCAGCTGCAGCTGCATCATGCGACGCGCTGAGATCTGCTCCGCGGGGCTCGGCACCTCTGCAGCCATCTCCAAGCGCAGTAAAAGATCGGCCGGTGGCAGTTTGGCATCGATGGCTACTGCGTCCGAGAGCGCTTGCGCCCACGCGTTCCTGACCGAACCTGGTACGGAGCGACCGAACTCTTGTGCAGGTGGCACCTGCGAAGCATCGCGTGATTCCCATGCCGTCAAAAGCTGCGTCAGCGCCTCGCCATGGGCCTGTGCGGCAAGCTTGCGCAGGGCCGCCTGAGCGTGCTCCAGTGCATCGCGTTGGGCGCGGAACGCAGCGTCCCCCAAGCGTGGACCGCGGTCTTCGAAACTGGGCCGCTCACCAAACCGTCCGCCAGGCCTGGCGCCGTCGCGCCCGCCGTCTCGCCCACCCATTCCACCTGCACCACGGTCACCAGAGCGCGGGCCACGGCCCGGCGCAGCCGGAACGTCCTTTTTCATACCCGGGCGGTCGTCGCCTCTCACAGCAACCACGCGCTTGGGCTTCTGAGCCGGCGCAGCTGCCGGTTTTTGGTCAGTCTCGCCGTCTCCGGCTGATTCGCCAATGTCCGCTGGCGCGGCTTCTGTCGCGGGCGATGCTGTGGGGTCAGAAGCGGCCGGCCGCGTTTCCTGCGCGTCGGCGCCGCCTGCGTCACTTGCGTCACTTGCGTCACTTGCGTCGCTTGCAGGCTGAGCTGGTGCCGACGGCGCAGCCACGGGCGCACCAAGAGTTTTCACGCTCGCGTCAGCAGATGCAGCATGCGCAGCCTGACCGCGCAGTGCCGCTTCCAGTGCGCTCATGGCACTGCGAATCGCCTGCGCATCACCACTCGCGTTGGCGCTGTCCAGCGCCTTTGCGGCTGAGAGCACCGCCCTGTCGTGCGTGCTTGTCTGGGTTACAGCACGCTCGCGCTCTGCCGTTTTGCGGCCAAACGCGTCATCAATAGGCCTGCGAAACGCGTCCCACAGCTTTTGCTCCCGGCGGCGCTCCAACGGCACTGCCTGGGCCTCCGCCTGCCAGCGCTGCTGCAACGCTTTCACCGCGTCTATGCGCAAAGGCTCGGTCGCTCCCAACTCAAGCGCCTCGTCGATCATGGCGTGCCGCCGGGCCAGGCTGTTTTGCTGTTCAGCTTCAAACGGCGCCGCCGCAGTATCGATCGCCTGCTTCCACTGAGGCATCAGCTCGGCAAACAATTTTTCTCCGATGTGACCGCCCGATTGCCAGCGGTCGCCAAAACCGCGTAGCGCTTGCAACACGGACTTCCAGTCAGTATTGCTGGCGTTTTCCTCGCCCCAAGCCTTGACTTCCCCGATGAGCTGCAAGCGCTGCGCCTTGTGCTCAGCCGCATCAGCACGGATTTTTTCCAGCCAGGCCTCCACGACTTTGTGGGCTTCTGTGCAGGCTTCGTCAAATTTCTTCCACAAGCCGTGGTTCGGCGCCCCGCCCTGGTCAGCCTGCTTCCATTGGTCGCGCAGTCTGCGCAGGGTTTCCTGCATCTTGCGGCCGCCGAGCGCTTGACCCTCAGGTTTCTGCAACAAGCCCTGCGCTTGCGCGACGAGGTCTTCTCGCACCTGATCTGCACTCCAACGCTGCCACCCCTGCAGCTCGCCGGCCGCGACGAGTGCGCCGTGCACGCGTTGCTCCAGCTCGGCGCTGATGTGCTTGCCATCTTGCTTGAGTACCGCCCTTAAAGCATTTGCGGCGCCGGCGCTGCCCTTGCCATGCCCTTCAGACGTTTCAGCTTCCAAACGGGTGAGGCGCTCCGTCACGCGTGACGTAGCCTGCGCCACCTCTTCGGGCGGCACTTGGCGTTTGGAAGCGGGAGCGTCTGCCCGGGGCGCACTCTGCACGGATTCACCGCGCGCCGCACGAAGCTCGTCAGCCCACATGGGAACCGCTGGCAAGGGTGCCGAGCTGTCGGACGCCGCTTGAGCCGCTTGAGCGACTGCCGCCTGGAAGGCGGTCCAGACTACCAACAGCTGGTTGCTAGACGCTTCGAGCAATGACGGAAAGCGCGCCTCCACGCTCGACCAGTTGGCATCTGCCGTCAGCTGCTCCGCTTGCGCCTGCCAATGCGCAACATCATCCACCAGCGACGCACTCGCACCCTGCGCATCTCGCCACGGCTTGGTGGAGAGCACATCAATGCGCTGGGCCAGCAAGACCGCTGCCTCTCGCTGCACTTGCACCCGGTGCTGCAAATCCTCAATCACTTTCACACGGTCAACCAACTGTGCCTTGAGCTGTGCCAACGGCTCACGCGAAAGCGGAGCGCCCGCCTTGGCCGCGTCGCGTTGCCAAGCCATGGCATCGGCAATGTTGAGTTTGCCGGCGTCCAGCAAGGCATGCGCCTTCGTGGCCCATTCGGTGCCAATGGATTCTTGTGCCTTGGCACGGCGCAGTTCGTCGAGTCGCTCCCGCACCGCACGCGTCGCGCCCTTATCGCGGGCACCCAGCTCTTTGAACACTTCCTGCAGCACCTCGGGCGAGGGGTCTGTGGCAAGCCAGTCGCGGATACGAGATGCGCGCTCGCCCGAGGTAGCGGCCGAAAAGGCACCACCGGTGACCGCGTCGAGCGGATGGGCAGGCGCCGCTTCCGGCGGCGTAGCGGGAGCTTCGGGTAAGTCAGACATCTTGTTATTGCGCGAGGTAAAAGGAAACATCGAGGATTGGTAACGCCGCCGAGGGCAGTGGTATCGGGAAAGGACGCTGTCCGGAAAGGATGCGTCAGAACCGGCATTTTCGCCGGTTTCATCCGCAGCCCCAAAAAAGCGCGTTGTGCACAGCCGTCAGTGGATGGCCTCATTTGGAACGCAGAACGCGAATGACAAGAAAACCAAGGTGTAAAAAACCACAGAACGACCACCCACTGAGGTGGTTAAAACAATTCGGAACCTGCGTTTAAATACAGCTTCCTCATAACTAATGAATCTTTTAGCTCCAATCTTTAGTGTTGACTTGGCATTTGATCGACCCCTAGAATCCTCGATCGCCGCGGTGAGCTAGGTACTAACCCGAAGCATTGCAGCGTTCTCGCACCCGCATCCGGCAGGATGCCGCGCTCTAGGCGATGCCTGTGAGCGCACCCATCATGTGATTTAACGCAATGTTGCCCTGGGCTGCGTTGACGGCACTTCGCCAGCGAAAGGATGCTATGACAGTAACTAGTAAATGGAATTTGGACGTGGTCGCGTTCTCGCGGCGCATGTCGACATTTGCGATGCAGCTTACGCACAACGGGTTTGCGCTTCTGGGAGTGGCGGTGGCATGCCTGCTCATTGCCGTGGTGGCTCGCCCGGATCTGCGCAGCCAGAGTGAAGCTCAGCTGACCCAATGGCTGCAGGCGCGCCAAGGGCTCGATGCTGCCAACGAAACCGATGTGGCAGCGGAAGTGGATGAACCGACTGAGCGTGCTCTGGCGTCCGACCCCAAGGGCCTTCCAAAAGACCAAGCGCGTGTCGCCCATTGGCTGAGTAAAAAATACCGAGTGGCGCCCGAGCCACTGAGCGTTTTGGTCGGAGAAGCGTACGAAATCGGTGTCAAAACCAAGCTGGACCCGACATTGATTCTTGCCGTGATGGCGATCGAATCGCGCTTTAATCCGTTTGCACAAAGCCCCGTGGGCGCGCAGGGCCTGATGCAGGTCATGACCCGCGTCCACGTGGACAAGTACGAGAGCTTTGGCGGACAACTGGCCGCCTTTGATCCTGTATCCAATTTGCGTGTCGGCGTCCAGGTGCTTCAAGAGTGCATTCGCCGTGCGGGCTCGCTCGAAGGCGGTCTGCGGTATTACGTGGGCGCCGCCAATTTGCCGGACGACGGCGGCTACACCGCCAAGGTCTTGGCAGAGCACTTTCGCATTCGCCAAGTGGCCGCAGGTCGCTCTGCCAAGGCGTCTCCGCCCGCCCCTGCGGGTACGCTCACCACCAAGGCTGCGGATGCGCCTGAAGGCGTGACGTCGACCTTGCCGGTTGCCGCGCCCTCTGCAAATGCGGCTGCCATTGAGAAAGTAGCATCGCTGTAGACAGCTGGACTGTTCAGCAGGCAACCGGAACCGTCTGCGTGCTCGGCTAAAATTCTCTGGCACGCGACTGGCGATAGGCGCGGCCCCAAGGGCCGCCGCTGATGTGGACCACGGCAAGGCTTGGGCCTTGTGAACCACTTGGAAGCGTGCCGCACAGGCCTTATCTGCTGCGATCCGCCGTTCGCCTGGGCAGCCCTTGTTGCAAGGGACACAAGTTCAAAGGACTGCCATGTACCACCGTCATATTCTTGTCGATCAAACCGACCCCGAAGTGTTTGCCGCGATCCAGTCGGAAAATAAGCGACAGGAACAGCACATCGAGCTGATCGCGAGCGAGAACTACGCCTCCCCCGCCGTGATGTGGGCCCAGGGCACACAGCTCACCAATAAATACGCCGAGGGCTATCCCGGCAAACGCTACTACGGCGGCTGCGAATTCGTCGACATCGTCGAACAGCTCGCCATTGATCGCATCAAAAAGATTTTTGGCGCTGACGCGGCAAACGTGCAGCCGCACTGCGGCGCTTCGGCCAACGAAGCGGTGTTTCTGGCGTTCTTAAAGCCTGGCGACACCATCATGGGCATGAGCCTCGCCGAGGGCGGGCACCTCACGCACGGCATGCCGCTCAACATCTCGGGCAAATGGTTCAACGTAGTGTCCTACGGCCTGGACGCCAAGGAAGCCATCGACTACGACGCGATGGAGAAAAAGGCGCATGAGACCCAGCCCAAGCTGATCATTGCAGGCGCCTCGGCGTACAGCCTGCACATCGACTTCGCGCGTTTTGCCAAGGTAGCCAAGGATGTAGGGGCGATCTTCATGGTCGACATGGCGCATTACGCAGGCTTGATCGCCGCTGGCGTGTATCCCAACCCGGTACCTCACGCCGACGTGGTCACCAGCACCACGCACAAGAGTCTGCGCGGGCCCCGCGGCGGCTTCATCCTGATGAAGGCTGAGCATGAAAAAGCGATCAACAGCGCCATTTTCCCGGGGTTGCAGGGCGGCCCGCTGATGCACGTCATCGCCGCCAAGGCAGTGGCGTTCAAGGAAGCCATGGAGCCGGAGTTCAAGTCCTACCAGGAGCAGGTGGTCAAGAACGCCAAGGTGGTGGCGGAGACGCTGACTGAACGCGGCCTGCGCATTGTCAGTGGCGGCACGCAAAGCCACCTGATGCTGGTGGACCTGCGCGCGAAAGGTATCACTGGCAAGGAAGCCGAAGCCGCGCTGGGTGCAGCCCACATGACGATCAACAAGAACGCCATTCCGAACGACCCGGAAAAGCCCCTGGTGACCAGCGGCATCCGCATCGGCACGCCGGCGATGACCACGCGCGGCTTCAAGGAAGACCAGGCCCGTGCCACTGCGCATCTGGTCGCAGATGTTCTGGAAAACCCGCGCGACGAAGCGCACCTGGCGGCGGTACGCACCAAGGTTCACGCATTGACTTCCCAATTCCCCGTGTACCGCGACTGACCTTGTATCCACCCAGCCACGCATGAAGTGCCCCTTTTGCAGCCACCTCGACACCCAGGTGGCCGAGACACGTGTGGCAGAGGACGGCAGCTTCATCCGCCGCAGACGCCGCTGCGGCGCCTGCGGCAAACGATTCACCACCTACGAAAAGCCGGAGGTGAGCTTTCCGGTGGTGGTGAAGAAAGACGGTCGGCGCACGGAGTACACGCACGCCAAGTTGTTGGGATCGTTCGCCATCGCGCTGCGTAAACGCCCTGTGAGCACCGAGCAGGTCGATGGAGCCATTGAACGCATCGAGGAAGAACTGCTGGGGCTCGGCCAGCGGGAGATCGCGTCCAACCGCATCGGCGAGCTCGTGATGCGCGAACTCAAGAAGCTCGACCAGGTGGCCTACATCCGCTACGCGAGCGTCTACCGCAGCTTCGAAGACATCGACGATTTCAAAAGCATGGTGGACGAGGTCAAACGCTAAAATTTAAGCGTTTTTGACCTCTAGCGCTTATGCAGAAAGCGCTAGTAGCTATATATTTTATAGCACCCTGATCCAACTTCACTCAACGTCGTCGGGCCTCATGCTGCGGCTGACGGAATGGGCGCCAGCGGGCTTAGTACGTCACCACACTGCGCGCGATGGCGCAGCGCGTGGTCAATCAGCACCAGCGCCAGCAGCGCCTCTGCGATCGGCGCGGCACGAATCCCCACGCAGGGGTCATGCCGGCCTTTGGTGACAACCTCAACCGGCTGCCCGTCTTGGTCGATCGATTCGCGCGGACTGAGGATCGAACTGGTCGGCTTGATGGCAATGTGAACTTCAATATCCTGCCCGGTGCTGATGCCGCCCAGTACGCCGCCCGCGTTGTTGCTGCGAAACCCCTGTGGCGAGAGCGAATCGCCGTGCACTGTGCCGCGTTGGGCAGCGCTGGCAAAACCGGCGCCGATTTCCACCCCTTTGACCGCGTTGAGACCCATCATGGCCCAAGCGATGTCGGCGTCCAGCTTGTCATAGATGGGCTGTCCCAGCCCCACCGGCATGCCGGTCGCCTGCACGCGAATCCGCGCGCCGCAGGAATCGCCCGCCTTGCGCAGCGCGTCCATGTATTCCTCGAAACGCGCCACATCGGCCACGGGTGCGAAGAACGGGTTTTGGCTCACGTGCTCCCAGGATTCAAAGCCGATCTCGAGCTCGCCCAGCTGACTCATGCAAGCCCGCACTTGGGTGCCGAACTGGGCCTGAAGCCATTTGCGCGCCACGGCGCCCGCCGCTACGGTAGGCGCGGTCAAGCGCGCCGACGACCGACCACCGCCACGCGGATCGCGCACGCCGTACTTTTGCAAATAGGTGTAGTCGGCATGGCCGGGCCGGAACTGCTGCGCGATGTCGCCGTAATCCTTGCTGCGCTGGTCGGTGTTGCGGATCAAGAGGGCTATGGGCGTTCCGGTGGTCACGCCTTGGTAGACGCCTGACAGGATTTCCACCGCATCCGCCTCAGCGCGCTGCGTGACATGCCGACTGGTACCGGGTCTGCGGCGATCCAAGTCGGCCTGAATATCGGTCTCGGCCAGCGGCATTCCGGGCGGGCAGCCGTCGATGACGCACCCGATCGCCGGGCCATGGGATTCACCGAAATTGGTGACAGTGAAAAGGGTGCCGAAAGTGTTGCCGCTCATGGGCGAGGATTATCAGGGCAGCACTTGCGGCCGAAGCGCGAAGCGGCGGATGACGCAGCTCCGCTCGCCTCTACCGCGCCTGCAGGTGGTCTCGTGGTCAGTCCGCGTCCTCCTGCACCTGCGCACCGCTCTCGTCTTCCGGCCAGTCACGAATGTAGGCTTTGAGCATGCGATTCTCGAAATTCTGGCTGTCCACCACCGCCTTGGCGACGTCGTAGAAGCTGATCACGCCCATCAGCATGCGCTTGTCCATCACCGGCATGTAGCGGGCATGGCGATCAAGCATCATGCGACGCACCTCGTCCATGTCGGTATCCATGGTGCAGGTGAGTGGGTGGTCGTCCATGGCGGAGCGCACCAGCATCGTGCCAACGCCGCCACCATTGCGTACGAGTGCCTGGATCACTTCGCGAAAAGTCAACATGCCCACCAGATCGCCATGCTCCATGATGACCAGCGATCCGATGTCCCTCTCGGACATCACGGCGACCGCCTCGGCCAGAGGTTCTGCAGGGTTGGCGGTGTAGAGCGTGTTGCCCTTGACGCGAAGGATGTCGCTGACTTTCATGGTGTCTCCGGGATGCCCGCGCGCGGGTACGCACTTGCCTGTTCGCTCTGCAATATAGCCCACAATGCACGGCCGCCGCGGCGGCTGTTCGCGACCTTTTGTTTGGAGAATGACATGCCTGGCTACGCCGATCCCGGCTTCGACACCCTCGCGCTGCACGCTGGCGCCGCGCCAGATCCGACCACCGGCGCACGCGCCGTACCGATTCATCTGACCACCTCCTTCGTGTTTGAATCGAGCGACCACGCGGCCTCGCTGTTCAACATGGAGCGCGGTGGTCACGTTTACTCGCGCATCAGCAACCCGACCACTGCGGTGCTGGAGCAACGCATGGCTGCGCTGGAGGGAGGCGTGGGAGGTGTGGCGACCGCCAGCGGGCAGGCGGCCCTGCACCTGGCCATTGCGACGCTCATGGGCGCCGGGTCTCACATCGTCGCCAGCAGCGCCTTGTACGGTGGCTCGCAGAATTTGCTGCACTACACACTGCGCCGTTTCGGCATAGAGACTACGTTCGTGCCGACCAACGATCTGGACGCTTGGCGCGCGGCGATCCGCCCGGAAACCCGCCTGTTCTTCGGCGAAACCGTGGGCAACCCCGGCTTGGACGTTCTGGATATTCCCGCGGTAAGTGCCATGGCACACGAAGTTGGCGTTCCCTTGCTGGTTGATTCCACCTTGACCCCCCCTTGGCTGCTCAAGCCGTTGGAGCACGGTGCTGACATCGTCCTCCACTCCGCCACCAAATTCCTCGGCGGCCACGGCACTGTGATTGGGGGAGTGCTGGTGGACGGTGGGTCTTTCGATTGGCAGGCCTCGGGACGTTTCCCAGAGTTGACCGAGCCTTACGACGGCTTTCACGACATGGTGTTTGCCGAAGAGAGCACGGTGGGCGCGTTTTTGCTGCGTGCCAGGCGCGAAGGCCTGCGCGACTTCGGCGCTTGCATGAGCCCGCATACCGCATGGCTGATTCTTCAGGGGATCGAAACGCTGCCGCTGCGCATGCAACAGCACATGCGCAACACGGAGCGCATTGTCGAGTTCCTGGTGGCGCACCCGTTTGTGGCGCGGGTCGGGCACCCCATGCTGGAAACACATCCCAGCCATCAACTGGCTCGCAAACTTCTGCCACGGGGTGCGGGGTCGGTGTTCAGCTTCGATCTGAAGGGGTCGCGCGAGCAAGGCAAAGCATTCATCGATGCGCTGAAGATCTTCAGCCATTTGGCGAACGTAGGTGATTGCCGCAGCCTGGTGATTCACCCAGCGAGCACCACCCATTTCCGCTTGAGCGATGAGGCTCTGCAGTCCGCCGGTATCACGCAGGGAACCATTCGCCTGTCGATTGGCCTGGAAGACGCAGAGGATTTGATCGACGACTTGAAGCGCGCGCTCAAAGCGGCAGAGAAGGCAGGAGGTTGATCATGCAGATCGTCGTCAACGGACACCCGACCTACTGCTACACCGGCGGCCGCGATTTCGATCCCGCCCTCCCCACACTGGTCATGGTGCATGGCGTGCTCAACGACCACAGCGTCTGGGCCATGCAGAGCCGCTGGTTTGCGAACCACGGCTGGAATGTGCTGGCAGTGGACCTGCCTGGGCACTGCCGAAGCGGCGGACCGCCGCCCGAAAGCGTGGAGGAAGCAGCTGACTTTGTCATCGCCCTGCTCGACACTTTGAAGATTCAACGCGCCGCGCTGGTAGGCCACAGCTGGGGTTCCCTGATCGCGCTCGAAGCCGCGGCACGACTGGGCTCACGCATCAGCCATCTGGCGCTGGTGGGCACCGCTTGGCCCATGAGAGTCTCGCCGGCATTACTCGACGATGCGCTGAACCATCCGGAAGCCGCGATTCGCATGGTCAACGTGTTTTCCCGCAGCACGCTGTGTGCACCACCCAGTGCTCTCGGCCCAGGCACCTGGACGTTCGGGGCCGGAATGGCGCTGGGGCGGCGGGTACTGCGCAGCAATCCCGATGTCAACGTATTTCACCGGGGGTTTCAAGCCTGTGACCGCTACGCTGGCGGTGAAAAAGCGATTCGGATAATCAAGTGTCCGGTGCACCTCGTACTGGGCTCCCACGACCAAATGACGCCGCCGAAGGCTGCGGAGAAGCTCATCCAAGCGGCGCGTGACAGTGATCAGCAGATATCGCTGGCTGTGCTTTCTGTGGGACACAATCACATGACAGAGGCCCCTGAAGCCACCTTGACGGCACTTCGCGATTTTCTTGCGGGTTGATGCGGAGCTGGGTGCCAAGGCTTGGCGCGTGGCACCCTGAGCCCGCACGCTACTGTCGAAGAGCTCCCCTCACCACGCCAGCCTGCGATCCTAGTTCGCGCGTTGTGGGTGATGAAACACAGGGTTGCAACCGGGAGCCTCGGCCGCCTTGCCAGGCTGCTGTTGCTATTCTATTAATAGCTTCTCGCGCTTATCCCACAAACGCTAGCGTCCAAAATGGCACCAAGAAATACCATCGGCCAATGGAGCTTGGCTGGCATGGGGTTAAAGCAGAATCATGGCCGGCCTGGGCAGCCGAAAGCTCCGAGGGCCAAGCGCTCAGTCGGGCTTGCGATCTGGGTCCAGCCTGGCCTCAAACCGGTCACTGTTGGCACCAAACCCCACTGGTTGGCCGCCAGGGGGCTGCTCCGTGGCAGGCACGGGCGGAACAGCGTCCTCGGTGAGGAACGGCAAAGGCCCGCTGTTTTGCCCTTTCTTGGCGGGTTCGTCCAGCAAGGAGAGATCGCTCAGATCCAGATCCAGTTCCATGGAAGCGCTTGGCACCTCGGCGGCTGGGAGCGTCCTTTGGTTTGCTGGCAGCTCAAAGTCCCAGTCGGGCTCGAAATCCATCAGATTGGCGGCCGGCGGTACCGCGTCTACGCTGGATTCAAGCGCAGCGTCGGGCAGCGCCATTTCGGTTGGAGTGGTGCGGGTGCGGCCAGCGGCTTCTCCACGCGCCGACGGCAGCGTGGTGATAGCAATGGCATGGAGCAACAGCAGATCGTCATACGCAGCCAGTTCAAAACGCTGATGCTCCTGCGCGCTGTCCCTGAACAGCATTTCCTTGAGGAGTGCCACTACTGAAGCGTCGGCCCACAGAGCTTCGATTCGGGCCAGTTCATCCGGGTAGCCGAACAGGCTTTTCCCCTGCCGAGTGAAGGCATTGAACTCCGGCACCTGCGCGTTGAAGTACAGGTGCAGCTGAGCCCGCAGATTGTTGTAATCGTCAAAGCGGCTGAGCGACCGGTAGAGCCTGAGCAGCTCGAGATAAGCCAGGGGAGACGTCGCTTGATTGGCCTCGATGTGTTGCTTGAGCACCTGAATAGCCTGCCCGTGCTCCCCGACCGACACGAAGAATTCTGCCTGCTGCTGCAAGTCAAACAGCTCCTCCGGATTGACCACCGCCTTTGCTGGCATTGTGGCGACCGCTTCACGCGGCACGGGTGGCTGCTGCCTCGGCGGGGCAGACACTGTCTGCTCGGCGTGGGTCACGCCGAATTCGAGCGGCACCATGCCCGAAGGAAGAAGCTCGGGCTCCGTGGGTGCGAGGCGGCCAGCCCCATCATCGTGCGACCGGCCCGCCATCGCCGGCACGTGATCCGACGTTCTTGTCCCGGGCGCACTGCCTGACTCCGCGTTGTGCGTTACTGCCTGAGACCAGGCCAGCTGCTCCAGATCGGCTTGGCGCCTGGCGCGGGACCAGAGCCAGAACGCAGGGCCAGCCAACACAACAAGCAGTGCACCAAGCACGTAAACCAGCCTGGCCGAGTAACTCTGTGCGATCTGCGCTTGCAGACGCGCCTGAGACTCCAATGCAGCGGCCCTGTCACGCTGGGCCTGCGCGAGCAGCGTGGCTTGTTCCGACGTCCCCGCAAGCGCTTTCGCAAGTTCCTCTGCCGGTGTATTGAGAGCGCGCCACAGAGACGCCGCCGCAGCGCGTTCGGCGGACGGTTCTTGTGCAGGTACGCTGGTCATCTCAGGCGAATACCGAAGCGCAGACGGTGCGTCCAGCCAGTCGGACAGGGGCTCCATGACGAGGCGAGGTCGATCCTGCGATGGCGATGGCGCTGCGGCTGACGCGGCGCTTGCCGCACGCTCCTGCTGAGGAGAAGGTCGCGCGGCACGTCTGCTTCTGGCCGAATTCTCCGTGGTCTGAGCACGTTTTGCTTTGACCGATGCTGCGCGTGGGGCTCGAGGCGGTGCAGTGCCAGGCAATACAGATTCGTCGCCACGGCTCACAAGTGCGCTTGATGCACTTGATCTGTCAATTGAACTGGGCGCAACGAGCGGCGCAGTCGACGAAGGGCTCTCGGCAATGCTGGCGGCATTGGCCGGGTACGCAAGCAGCGTGAAGTTGCGCACAACGCTTCCGTTGCAGCCGGCCGTTAAGCGAACCGTGAGCACGGGGTCGATCACGATCTGAGTGGTCTGCACTCTGACCGCGGCGTCCATTCCGGCCCTGGCGGGAATCATCGCAACCCGCACCTGGGACGAAGAAACTGGCGTATCACCAGCGAGCACTTCTACACGCACACAGGCGTCTTCAAGCGGCTTGCCATCGGACGCCACGGGAAACACCACATTCAGCGGACGCCCTAGAACCACCGTGCCCTTCGCATTTCCGATCGAAAGTGCAGCCGCATTGCTTGCAAGCAGCACTAGCG